>CAZSRQ010000006.1:0-39248 GCA_964609335.1 uncultured Pseudomonadota bacterium | reverse complement strand
CATCCGAGGTTTTCACCAGTTTCGAAGATTTGAAAGAAGGCGATTACATTGTTCATTCCGAACATGGAGTCGGAATTTACCAAGGGTTAAAATCACTCGAACTCGGAGGAGTCAAAGGAGAATTTTTGGTTCTGGAATATTTGGGAAAGGATAAACTTTATCTCCCGGTTTATCGTCTCAGCCTCATTCAACGCTATTCGACCGAGCAGGGGAGCATTCCACAACTCGATAAACTGGGTGGAACTGGCTGGCTCAAAAACCAGGAAAAGGTCAAAAAATCGATACGCGCCATCGCCGGAGAGCTTCTAAAAATCTATGCGGCGCGGGCGACGCAACAGAAAGAGCCGTTGAGTGAAGGGGGAGAACTTTTTGAAGAGTTTGAAGCGGCTTTTCCATACACCGAAACAATCGATCAGGAAAAGGCGATTGAAGAGGTAATCCGCGATCTCGAAAGCGATAAGCCGATGGATCGGCTAATCTGCGGTGATGTTGGCTATGGAAAAACCGAAATTGCGCTGAGAGCGACGTTTAAAACGGTTCTCAATAACCGTCAGGTAGCAGTGCTTGTCCCGACAACGATTTTGGCGTTTCAACATTATGAAACTTTCGTCAAACGGCTCCAGTCCTACGGAGTCAAAGTCGAAATGCTTTGCCGATTTCGAGATGCAAAAGAGCAGAAAGAGATCGTAAAACAATTATCCGCAGGACAAATCGATGTCATTATCGGAACTCATCGTCTGCTTCAACCCGATTTAAAAATGAAAAATCTCGGGCTTTTGGTGATCGATGAAGAGCATCGTTTTGGTGTGACGCATAAAGAAAAAATCAAGAAACTGAAAAACAGGGTCGATGTTCTGACGTTGACTGCAACACCGATTCCACGAACGTTGAATCTTTCCCTTTTCGGAATCCGCGATCTCTCGATGATCAATACCCCTCCCGCCGATCGTGAAGCGATTCGAACCTTTGTCGCGCATTTCGACGAATCTCTCATCCGCGAAGCGGTTCTCCGCGAGCTTCAGCGGGGAGGACAAATTTTCTTCGTGCACAATCGGGTTCAAACCATTCACTCGATGAAAGAACGTCTCCAAAAAATTGTGCCCGAGGCAAAGATTGTGGTGGCGCATGGCCAGATGAATGAAGAGGAGCTTGAAGAAGCGATGATTCAGTTTCTTCACAAAGAGGCAAATCTTCTTCTCTGCACCTCGATTATTGAATCGGGGCTCGACTTTCCGTCCGCCAATACGATCATTATCAACCGATCCGACGGTTTTGGTTTGGCGCAGCTTTATCAATTACGCGGCAGAGTTGGTCGTTCGAATGTCCGCGCCTATTGCTATCTTTTGACTCCTGCCGAGGTTGCGATTACCGCCGATGCGAGATCGCGTCTCGCCATCCTCCAACGGTTCACTGAACTAGGGAGCGGTTTTAAAATCGCCGCTCATGATCTGGAAATTCGTGGAGCAGGAAATATCCTCGGTGCTGAACAGCATGGCCACATCAGCGCGGTCGGCTATGAAATGTACATGCGACTGCTCGAACAGACAATCGGTGAAATCCGCGGTGAAGAAAAACCGCTCGAGGTCGAGCCGGAGTTGAACTTCATGATTCCAGCGGTTTTGCCGGAAGATTATGTTTCAGATCCGCAAATTCGTTTGGGATTATATAAGAGAATCTCAAATGCCCCCGATGAAGAAATTCTTCTCGATTTGAGTCGTGAGCTCGAAGACCGCTTTGGAAAAGCCCCTTCCGCCGCACATCATTTGATTTTGCTAATGAAAATTCGTCTCGTCGCCAAGCGATTGATGATTGAATCGATTCATCAGGAAAAAACGAGAACCATTTACAAATTTCATGTAAAAACGCCGGTTCCACCTGATTCACTTTTGCAACGAATGAAAAAAGAGCCGAAACATTATCAAATGACCCCCGATTTGAAATGGATTACGCCTCAGCGAGAAACTTCGGATGAGAAGATTTTGGAGACGACGTATCGGTTTTTGATCGGTTTGGAACAGGAGATTCCGCAAGCGTGAGGAACGAAGTAGCATGATCCCAATTTATTTACTCGTTTAATTTTTTAACTACGCATTTTTTTCCGAAACAATATTTCAATCTCTCCGATAAAAAATTATATCCATTTTGTAAATCTTATTTAGAAAAGGAGATTTTTTATGGCAGCAGGATTAGTTGAAGAAAGAAAAGTCGGCGGTGATTTTGTCCAATCTGGAATTTTATTGGATGCGAAACCGGAGGGAGATCTCTCCATTGCTTATTGTTCCGCAAACGGTGGCGTTCAAGAAGCCCAAGTAAGTTATCAAGATAAAAGTGGAGTAACACAAAACAGATTCTTAACTTTTCAAAGCGTTGATGATGTTAAACCGCAATTAAGCACACTAAAAGAAGGCCGCCTTTCTTGTGGTTCCAAAGCAACAACCGTCACAGAATCTCGTCTAACGGCTGAAACAGAATATCGCCATCGTCTTCTTAGACAATCCGGCACTGTTGCGGGATCTATTTCAGAATTATTAGGGACTCCAAACACTTTTCTTGAATCCGCTTACTCTTTTGTCAAAGGCAGAGCTGAAGCAGAGTTTGATCGATTATCGAAAGACCCATCAAAAAAAGTTGCCGCGGCAGTATTGATTAAAGCTCGATTGGAAATTGCAGAAAACTTTTCAGTCTCTCCAGGCCTTGATTATTTACATTTCTTAAAAGAAAAGTTTCCTTCTGGTCCACTCGACAATAATTATTACGGCCCACAATTTATTCGTGAAAAAGCCCCGGGAGATAAGCAGCTCGCTTTACGATTATTAGATGAGCTAACAAGTATTGGATCCAGAACGGTAGATTCCACCCCTCTTTCACATGAAGGAGATAAAGCACTCTTTGCTCAAGTGGGCGCTCTATTCAACCGAGAGTTTGTCAAAGATTCTGAAGTAGATGTTAACTTAACTACCTCCACTGCTCCCTATATTGCTGTAGCACTCTATGAAAGGGCACGTGTTGAGACAAATCCAAAATTGAAAGCTCATTTTATTCGTCTAGCCAATCAGTTTTATTTAAAATCAGAATACGAAGTAAACGTCAAAAAGGCTGGACCCTATTTAAAGGAATTGAATGAACCAAAAAGCTTTTCTGACTTTCTAGTCGGTCTTTATGGACAACGTAAAAATATTCCGATCGTCGGTTTGTGGAATCCTCGTGCCCCCGAAACAGTCTGCGGGGAAAAAGCTGATTGTAAACTAGGGCGGAATATGAAGCGTTGTTTGGAATATATTGGTGTCCCTTTACCTAAATTTTTCAGTCTCAAAACAACGTTAGAGTCATTTTTTGCTAACCCTGATAACCGAATCTATAGCTCCATTTATTTTGCTGAACATATGCAACCTTTAAGAAATGAAGGTTTAATGGTACCCAACAATGAACCTCGTATTAGCTTTAATAGATAAAACGGATCTTTTAGATGAGTGAAAAGGGAACCCAATGGTTCCCTTTTTTTATTCCACTCCCACTTGCCAAAGGAGCTCAATCAATGCTAATCCGCAAATCCTCGTAATTTTTATTAACTCTAAAATTCCAATTTTTCAAAAGGAGTCTTCCCATGAGCAGTTCAGAACCGAAAGCCAAAAACTTAACCTGGCATCACGGAAAATTAATCGTCGAGCAGCGCGAAGAAAAACTGAAGCAAAAAGGGGCAGTGATTTGGCTGACCGGACTCTCCGCCTCAGGAAAATCAACGGTGGCAAGAGAAGTCGAACTTGCATTAGTCGAAAATGGGAAAAATTCCTATGTACTCGATGGTGATAATATTCGCCAAGGTTTGAACTCCAACCTCGGGTTTTCCCCAGATGATCGAAAAGAAAATATTCGTCGAATTGGAGAAGTAGCTAAACTTTTTTGTGAATCGAATGTGATTACGCTTACCGCCTTTATTTCCCCCTATAAAGCAGATCGAGATCTAGCCCGAAAATTGGTTCCGGCTGGGCAGTTCTTTGAAATATTCTGCGATGCATCGCTCGAAGATTGCGAAAAAAGAGATCCAAAAGGACTTTATAAAAAAGCGCGCGCGGGACAAATCCCTGAATTCACCGGAATCTCCGCCCCATATGAGGCTCCTGATCAGGCAGAGCTGGTGTTAAAAACTGGTGAAGAAACTCTGGAAGAGAGCACCCGCAAAGTATTGGATTTGTTGGTAGAGAAAGGAATTATCTAAATACCTATTTACTTTTCCGGATAAAAAAAGTACTCTTTTCCTATGAATAAAGTACCCCTAAAAGAGCTTAAAAAAGACCTTTCTTCATGGGCGGAAGAAGCCTCTAAAGGGAATATTATTGAAGTTACCAAATATAATCGATCTTACATTTATCTGGTTCCCCACACACAATCGGGGCTCTTTCAAGGAGGCAGGGTAGGACAGGGAAATCTCACTCCACTCTTATCTTCTGGCAGCCGTGGAAAATGGTTAAAATATCTCGAAGAAGACCGAAATTCATAACCGATGAACCTTACCCGTTATTATTTAGATAGCTCTGTTTATCTGGGGATCCTGCTCGGGGAAGCTCCCGCCCGCTTTGCCATCAAAGTGATTAATCAAAAGATTCTCTGTTCCAGCACACTCCTTTTGATAGAGTCGGAAAGAAATCTGGTAAGAATGAGCCGCGAAAAAATTCTGACGGCAGAAAATTTTAGTCGATCGATCGAACAGATTAAAAAAGACCGGGAACTGTTTTTATTGAAAGAGGTCACGATCGACCTTTGCTTGACAGGAGAATTTCCGCCGGTCAGAATTCCCCGCTCCAATGATCTCACCCATTTGAGTACCGCCTTATGGTTTCAATGAAATGGGGGGTTGGGTGGAGTATTGACCTTAGATCGGATACAAGAAGAAGTGGATAAAGAATTGGGGTTGCCGGTCGTTTCAATTGGGAAGTAACAAAATATGACAAATACCCTGATCCATCCAGATCTGATCGATGAGCTTGACTCGATCAAAAACCCCCCAGAATTGATTCAAGAGATCTTTACCCGTTTCGGAAACAAAGCTGCCATCGGCACTAGCGGGCAACTGACCGGAACGGTTATGATCGATCTTGCCGTTCAGGCGGGAGTGAAGCCGCGGGTTTTCACGATTGATACTCTCCGTTTATTCAAAGAAACCTATGAACTGTTCGATGAAATTGAAAAAAAATATTGCTTAACGGTTGAACGTGTCCAACCAGATCCCAATAAAATAAAAAAAATGATTGAAGAAAATGGCGAATATCTTTTTTTCGACAGCAAAGAAAAACAGGAGTTTTGCTGTCATCTGAGAAAGGTCGAGCCGAATGAAAAAGTTCTGGAGACGGTCGATGTCTGGTTGACCGGACTTCGTGCCGATCAATCGAAACAAAGAGCCTCGACAGAAAGATTTGAGATCATGGGTCATGGCAAAAACAAACGACCGATTCTCAAAGTTGCTCCCCTCTTTGATTGGACGGAGAAACAGTTAAGAGAATATTGCGAAAAAAACAAGGTTCCGGTTCATCGACTTTTGAATTGGAATCAAAACGGCTGGTATTACGAATCGCTCGGATGTGTGATTTGCACCACTCCGATCGGCCCGCATGAACCACGAAGGGCGGGGAGATGGAGATGGTTTAACTCGACCGATCCCGAAAACAAAGAGTGCGGAATTCATTCAGTTCATAAAGATGAGATCAATGAATCATGATTGTAGGGTCGAATTCATTCGACCAGATTTGTTTCGGTTTTATGCGAATGAATTCGCACCTACATATGAAATTAAATCATCCTCTACAAGTAGCTAAAAATCTGGCTCTCAAAGCTTCCGAAGAAATCTTGAAACTTCTCAAGAATTCTCTCCCGCATACCAAAAAAGCAGATAACTCGATTGTGACGGAAGCGGATCTTCGGTCGGATAAAATGATTCGCGAAGGGCTTCAAAAAGAATTTCCGCATCATGCAATCTTAACCGAAGAAACCGGACTTGCCGGAGATAAAAACTCTGAATTCATCTGGGTGGTCGATCCTCTCGATGGAACAAAAGCCTATGCAAACGGAATCGCTGGTTTTTCCATCATGATCGGGCTTCTCAAAGAGGGAAAGCCTTATCTGGGCGTCGTTGTTGATCCGCTCGAAGGACATCTTTACGAAGCGATTCGGGGAGAAGGGGCTTTTCACACGTTGAATGGAAAAAGAGAAAAGCTTCAGGTTTCCAATCGAAATGATTTCAAGGAAATGCCGATTGTGATCTCGACCGGATTTCCAAAAGACAAACTGGAAATCATCCAAAAAAAATTGGGGGGAGAAATTATTCCGCCGATTAACAGCGTTGGAATTAAAGTCGGATTAATTGTGCGACAAGTGGGGGATATTTATATCAATCATCATCCGGTCAGTTATTGGGATACCTGCGCTCCGCAGATTATTTTGGAGGAGGCGGGGGGAAAATTTACGAAACTTGATGGAACCAAACCCGATTATGAATTAATTTCGCCATTTTCAGACAAAAGTTTAACGTTGGTGAGTAACGGAAAACAACATGGAAGACTGATTGAAACATTAAAAAGCATACTTATTTGAAAGCGGTTAAAAAGAAAAGTGGCTATTTTTGTTCAAGAGCTTTTAAAATTTTTATATTCAAATTCTCGTCATAATAACAAGAACCACAAGAAGCAATTCGATGATAAAAAATTTCCAAATCTTTCTTAAACGATCCTTTCCCCTCTTCTAGCTTAGGCCAACTCGCTTTCCCTTTCTCAAACTGGGCTGTAAACAATCTCTCTCTTTTCAAATTTTCACCCCGTTTTTCAGAAAATGAAATCTCTCCTCCCTTTTTAAATCGGAGTAAAAGTTGAATTTCGGCCTCTTTTTCATTGGAATGCCACGCAGACTTAAGAATTTCAAAATCTCCAAACAGATCGGCTAATTGAATCAGACGAGATTCAACTAAAAAAGGAAATCGACCTTGCCTTGAAATATCGGCGAGAGAAGAATTCCATCCCGCCTGAAAATCAAATTTTGCGTGAATCAGTTTTCCGAGTGAAGAGATATTCTTTTTGAACTGTCGATGCGCTTCGGTGAGAAGAACGATATGCTCAACTTGAAGAATCTTTTTTCTCTTTTTGGCTAGTTCAAAAAGATTGGCCGCTTCTTGACTACTCAGGGCGAGAGGATAATCACACAAAACATGTTTGTCCGCCTTGAGTGCTTTTCGGGCAGAAACGGCATGGTTTGTATTTTCTGTCGAAATCGCTACAGCCGAAATGGAAGAATCGTTTAAAACCTCTTCAAAAGTTTTGTCACCGACTCCGCTTCGTCTTGAAACCAGTCCGGCAAGCTCAAAAAAACTCATCTCGGAAATTGCCCGAATTCGGCTTTGGGCGACTTTTCCGATTCCGATCAAAGCAATTTTTATTGAAGGAGTTTGATTCATCAAAACCATTGAATTTTCTTCACCTTTTTCATTGTTTCAAAGGATCACTCCGAGTATCATGAAAAAACTTTTATGAGAAGAGGGGCACTTTTCATTTTCATTTTTTTGATCGGCGGTTTGCTATTTTCAGAAACCTCTTATTCCGCTTTTTTTGATCCTCGCCTCGATTGGAAAACGATTCAAACTGAACATTTTAATATTCATTTTCATACCGGTGAAGAGGCGATCGGCTTTAAGATGGCGACAATTTCCGAGAAAATTTATCAAGAGTTAAGTCCGCAATTACAATGGAAACCTTGGGGACGAACCGAAATTGTCCTCTCAAACCATACCGAAGAGGCAAACGCCCTTGCCACCGTCTTGCCTTACAACTATCTGCTTTTGCAGGTCGCCTCTCCTCACGGAACCTCTCCTCTTAACAATTATGACGATTGGCTAGAAGATCTTTTTCGCCACGAATTCACCCACATTCTTCATGTCGACAAATATGGAGGAATTGCAAAACCGTTTCATTGGATTTTTGGAAAAACAGTCACTCCCAATGGACTGAGCCCTGCCTGGGTTCGGGAAGGAATTGCGGTCGTTGAAGAAAGTAAGAATGGAAAAGGGAGAAATAACGGCTCTTTTTCGGAGATGATGATTCGAACCGATATTTTGAATGGGCAATTTTTGAAAATCGATCAAGCGGCTGGTCTCATGATCAAATGGCCATCCGCGCAAGCTGCTTACATCTATGGCGGCGCTTTTTGGCAATATCTGGTCGAACATTACGGTGAAAAATCGATTCCCGAATTTATTCGCCGTTATGGCGATTCGATCTGGCTGACCTCTCTGAACAATAAGGCGAGAAAAATTTTTGAGGATAAAAACTTTTTGAAATTATGGAAAGAGTGGAAAGAGTATCTCGAAGTAAAATATGCGAAACAAAAAGAAGAGGTTTCCAAAAAAGGGTTAACCCAGCTTGAAACCCTGGTTCATATCGATGGAAATCTGCAATCGGCAACACTTTCCCCCGATGAAAAAATATTAGTTTATAACAAAACCGATGTTCATCGTGATCCCGAAATAAGAATGCGCCATTTGGAAACGGGAGAAGATCTCAGGCTTCAAAAAGGGCAAATCACCGACCAGATCAGTTTTTCTCCGGATGGGAAAAAAGTGGTTTATAGTGCCTTGGGAATTTACGAGGCGTTTTATCTCTACAGCGATCTTTATGAAATTGATTTGACGACCAAAAAACTGAACCGGTTGACGAAAGGGAAAAAAGCATCGGATCCCGATTATGCTCCCGATGGAAAAACGGTTCTCTATGTCAAAAACGATCTGGGGTCGAGCGAGCTTTACCTTCTCGATTTAAAATCGAAAAAAGAGAGGAAAATTACCGAGAGCGAAAAATTTACCCAATTTTCAAATCCCCGTTTTTCTCCCGATGGAAAAAAAATAGTCGTCTCTGCCTGGATGAGAGGAAGTCGAGATATATATATTTATAGTCTTGACGGAAAGATTGAGGCGAAACTAACGAACAATTCCAAAATCAATAATGAACCGATTTGGAGCCAAGATGGCAAATCGATTTATTACACCTCCGATCGAACCGGCATCACGAATATTTATCATCAACGAGTGAATAGTTCTCAAGCAGAACAGGTCACGAATGTTTTAACCGGACTTTTCTATCCCCAAAAATTTAACGGCTCTAACCAGATGATCGCCGAGAATTATTTTGGGAGAGGATATGAGATTGTGAAGTTTGATGTTCCGAACGAAAAATTTTACTCTGATACAAAAAAAACAAGAAATGTCATTCCTGCGCAGGCCATGCCTCGCGGCAGGCGGGCAGGAATCCCCAATAGTACAAGAGGCGCATTCCCGAGCCCAAAGGGATCCCGCGGGATAAAAGCGCTCGGGAATGACAGAGGAGCAGATAAATCCTCTCTCGATTGCCCACTCTGTGTTAACAACAAAACGAACTCAGAATCAGAAAACTTCTCCCTTTCTGATTTAAAAGAATCCAATTCAAACGAAGATCTTTCTTCTACCAATCAAACTTATACAGCTAAAAAATACAATCCGTTCAAAAAACTGTTTGTTCCTCGTTATATAAAACCAAGTTTTCAATATGGTGCAGGAATCGCGATGTTTTTTCTCTCGACCGGCACGCAAGATCCACTGGGCCGACATCTCTGGAATACGGATCTGAATTTCAGAACTGATATCAAGAAAGTTGGCGGAGACTTTCTCTACACTTACAATCGCTGGTGGACGCCAATGTATGTTGGCTTCTCTGATTATTATGCAGCGTTTGGGCCGATTTTCGGCTTTCAAACCAATTTCTTTTCACACAATCAGCGAGTTTTTACCGGAATCAAAGCCCCTTTAGGAAAACATAAGTTAGATGGCTATTATTTTTTTGAGAATGACTCGAATGAGTCGAACTATCCTCCCAATCTCGTGAACCAATTAAATCTCGGTCATTATGCCGGGTTTGGTTTTAACTATGATTTTAACCAGGCAAAAAAATATCCCGACTCGATCAGTTTGGAAGGAGGACCGAGAATTCATTTAAATACCGAAATCGACGATGTTGTATTTGGAGGAGCTCCCGGAAACTCGGTAAAAATTATTGCAGCCGATGTCCGCGAATATCTGAAAATGCCCTGGAGCGAACACCATGTGCTCACCTTAAGGGCAGCAGGCGGAATCAATTTTGGGGATAAACTCTTTCAGGGGGTTTTCAGGTTGGGAACCGATCTCGGAGAAGGAACTTTTGAGGAAACCCCTTCCCGGCTTTATGCTTTTAGGGGATTGCCGAAGGTCAGTTTTGCCGGTGATCGTCTGCTTTTGTTTTCGGGAGAATATCGGCTTCCTTTATTGCTCGCTGATCGGGGGATTGCGACTGCTCCGATATTTTTGAATAATTTGCATCTCGCTTTTTTTGGCGATTACGGTTCTGTTTTCAATGGTGGAGTCGATTTCAACAATTTTCTTCTGGGGGTGGGGACTGAACTGCGAGCCGACTTCCGTCTCGCTTACGGAATTCCTGTGACCGGACGACTCGGCTATGCAATCATCGTCAACGGCAGACAATTCTTGCAACAACGAAAAGATCCGATCACCACCTTGGATATTACCAACGGATCGCTGATTCTACAGTTTGGAACCTCTTTTTAAAAATAGTTCTGGGAAAACTCAACAAAAGAAAATTATAATAATATTCTAATAAATTCTCATGCACCTAAAAAAACTGATTCTGATTCTCACAATTTTGATTGTCTGGTGTGTCCCTTTCCCGGTTTTCTGTAAAAAAACCAACGCTCCGAAAGATGCCGGATCTTTTTACCAAAAACTTCATCCATCCGAAAAAGTGACCTATCTGGGTTATCTTATTCTTTCCGGAAGAGAGAGCGAAGCGTTCGAAAAAATCAATCAGCTGAAAAATTCAAAACTCGATTCAAAATTCAAGAATCGTTTTCAATTCATGCAAGGATATCTCAATCTAACCAACGGGAAACCGGCAGAAGCGTACAATATTTTTGCAGAACTGCAGGGAAAATATTCCGAAATTGAACCGGCATTAACTTATTGGACCGCCCGCTCAGCGAGATTGAAAGGGGATCCGAAAAGAGCACTCGAAATTTTGGGGGCGGAATGTCAGGGGGGGTGCGAACCTTCCCTGGTTACCACCCATGAAACTACGGTGGTTGCGAAGAAAAGAGGATCCCGAAAACGGGCGCAAAAAATCACCAAGAGCAAAACAGTTTTGGCGAAAGAGTCGTATCGAATGGCGCGAGAATACGCGAGTGCACTTTGTGAAAGCGGAGAAAAATCAAAATCAGATGAAATGTTTAAAAAGCTGATTGAGTATGATCCGGAAAGTCTAAGCCAAGAACTGACTCGCCTCGATCTTATCCGCTGTAAAATGAAAAATCATGAAGCGGATGAAGCTTATTCAGAACTTAGAATTTCTTTTACCAAAGCGCGAGCGAGAGTTTCCAAAACCCGCTATGAAGAACTTCTCAAATCGCTTCATCAGGAAAAATCAAGCATCCCCAACCAGTTTTCTTTGGAGGATCGGGTCGCCCGAATCTCCACCTTGAAACTTTTGGATCGTTGGGTAGAAGCGGCGAAAGAATACAAAGAGATTCTTCCCCAACTCAAATCTTTTTCGATGGAGATCGGCGATACTTTTTTCAAGGCGCGATTTTACAAAGATGCGGCCCAGGCTTACGAAACGGTTTTAAAAGAAAAATTGGAAAATGAAGAGAGAACCTCGATGGATGAAAAACTCGCCTCCGCCTATGCACGTTCGAATCAGTTCGACAAGGCGATCCAGATTTTGAAAAGAATCAGCTCCGATTCCGATGCAAAAAGAAACTACAAAATCGCTTTTCTATTGGTGGATGCAGGCCAGTATCAAGAAGCAATCGATCGGCTGGATAAGTTTATCCGCCAATTTCCACACAGTGACAAAAGGGAAGAGGCACGTTGGCTAAAAGCATGGTCGTATTATCGGCTAAAAAAGATGAATGAAGCAGCGGATGAGTTTTTGGGAATCGAACAAGAATTCCCAAAATCCGCCGAAGCAAAAAAAGCGCGCTATTGGAGACAGCGGGCTTTGGGAAGTATTGGAAACAAAGAGGTTGATCTTTCTTCCATTCAGGGTTCCCGAGAAACTTTTTACGAGAAATGGGACAACCGGCAAAAAAATGGCCCGAGTTGTCCAACCCTCGATCCTAAAAACGGCAAAAGCAAAACCGATTTTTTTGCGGTTGATTCGGTGTTGACCGATCTCCCGGCCGAAGAGGCAAAAAATTTGAGAGAACTTCTCTCGGTTGGGCTTTGGGAAGATTTTTTTCAGCGCTATCAGGCTCTCCAAAACAAATCAGATACGAATTGGCGGGAAGGATCCAATACCCTGAACTCTTGGGTTCATTTCTTCACGACCGTTGATGAACTCCCGGCGGCGCTCGCGTATGGAGTGATCCGCGAAGAGAGCCATTTTAATCCTCTCGCGAGATCCCCGGTTGGCGCGATCGGCCTGATGCAGATCATGCCGCAAACCGGTTACGAGATTGCTGAATCGTTGCATCTTGATTCATACAGTCATAATGATCTTGGAAATCCTTTGGTCAATATTCGATTCGGCGTTCATTATCTGAACATGGTTCAAAAAATATTCAATGGAAACCTGGTTTACACCATCTCTTCCTACAATGCAGGACCTGAGGCAACTGCACGTTGGGTGGATCAACGAAAAGGATATCCCTGTGATGAATTCATCGAAGAGATTCCGTATAAAGAAACCCACTATTATGTGAAAAAAGTGTTGCAAAGTTTCTGGAATTACCAGGAAAACCCAAATTTTTCATTTTTAACACGATAGGGGCAAATGCTTTGCCCCTACAGAGACGGAGGTTATATAAAATTATGAACTCACCCAAAACGATCCAATGGACCAAAATTACTCTCGTCGTGAATATCCTTTTTTGTTTCGCCGTCATTCCCCTCTTTGTCTGGATGGTCGGTTTTGAGCCAACCACCGACTTTGCAAGAGGATTAAAAGAGGGATTTACCCAGAAATTCCCGATTTATAATTATGAGGTCGCCGGAAAACTTTCTGCCATGCCAATTTTAAATATCGTTATTTCTATTCTGGTAATGATCGGGATCACGAAAAGAACAAAAGGATGGGGAATTGCCAGTCTGGTAATGCTTGGATTTATGATTCTTCTTTCCTGCGCGAATTTTGGTTTTCCGATTTTTACGATTGCGGCGTTTGTTTTGCTGCTTTTAAAGCCTTCGAGGATTTATATGAATTTACAGAAGAATGAATCTCCCCCTTTGTAAAAGGGGGGGTAGGGGGGATTTACTGCTAGGAATTGGTCACTTCTTAAGATTTGGTTGCACTAAATCCCTCCTAACCTCCCTTTTTCAAAGGGAGGAACTATTCTGTGGTGACCACTCTACGCTTTATCCACCCTACGACTCCCAACCTCTCCTCCCCCTCCCGAATCATCTGATTTGCAATTTCCATCGTCGGTGCTTCCGCATAAAGTCTTAAGAGCGGCTCGGTTCCCGAGGGTCGAATGAGCAACCAACTCTCATCCTCCAAAAAATATTTATACCCATCGAGCAAATTCGCTTTGGCAATCTTTTTTCCCAAAAGAGTTTGGGGAGGATTATTTTTCAATTCATTTTTTAATGACGCGATTTTCTCCTGCGAAAGGTGAAGATCTTTTCGGACGAATTCAAACGGCCCAACCTCTTTTTGAAGATCTTCGATGATTTTGGATAACGGTTTCTGCTCGGTTGCAAGAATTTCCAACAGATAAAGCCCGGATAAAATTCCATCCCTCTCGTAGACATGATGCGCAAACCCAATACCACCCGACTCTTCCCCACCTATCAGAGGATTTGTTTCGAGAAATTTTTTGCAGATATGTTTGAATCCGATCGGGGTTTCATAAACTTTCAGATCATATTTTTTGCAAAGACGGGAAACAAGTTGAGTCGTCGAAACGGTCGTGATTACATCGCCACCCATTTTTTTATGACGCACCAAATGACGCAAAATCAGTGAAAATATTTTATGCGAATCGACAAAATTTCCCTTCTCATCGACCGCGCCGATTCGATCGGCATCTCCGTCGGTCGCCAATCCAATATCAGAGCCATTTTTTCGAACGGCGTTCATTAATGCTTCGAGGTTTTTTTCGATCGGTTCTGGATTCACTCCGCCAAAGCCGGGATTAAAATCAGAGCGGATATCGAAAATATCTTGATTTAAAATCTCGCGAAAAAAACCACTTCCAGCTCCATGAATCGGATCTGCAACAATCTTCAGTTTTGCTCCTTGAATTTTTTTCAAATCGATCAATGTTCGAAGATGTTCGATGTATTCTTGCGGATGGAAGGAAGAAATCAATCCTTTCTGTTTTCCCTCTTCGAAATCTAAAAACAAAGGAGCTTTGGATGTGTGCTCATTGGCAACAATCTGATCCTCAATTTTTTGGGTATATTCGGGAGAAGCCGACCCACCATAACCTTCTTTGAATTTCACCCCATTCCATTCATAGGGATTGTGGGAAGCAGTAATCATGATGCCAGCCAATGCGCGTTTGGTCTTTGTCAGCCAGGAGATACAAGGAGTAGGACAAAACTTTTCTGAAATCTGAACTTGAATTCCATTCGCCGCCAAAACTCCGGCTGCTTCTTTTGCAAAATCTTCGGAAGAAAATCGGCGATCGAATCCGAGGATGACGAATTTATTTTCCCCCTCTTCCTTGATGAGAGAAGAGGGTTTTTGATTCACCAAATCACAAAATGCCTGGATCACTTTTCGAACATTTTCGTAGGTGTAATCACGCCCGATAACCGCACGCCAGCCATCGGTGCCGAATTTGATGGAAGAATCTTTCATAAAAATTCCTTATTTGAATATTTTTTGAATCACTTCATGACGGTAATCAAAAATCTTTTTCAGATTCTTTTCGACGAAAAATCTTTGAGCCAACTTTCCACCCCAAACCGCATATTCAACTTTATCGCGAATAGCAACCATTCCGTTGATCTCTTCAAAAGTATGTTGATGATTTATTTATCTTTGATTGACTCATCAGAACAGCCAACCGAATCGCCTCTTTCATGCTCGAAGGATCGGCAATCCCTTTTCCCACAATATCAAAACCGGTTCCATGATCGGGAGAAGTCCGAATAATCGGTAACCCCAGCGTCACATTCACCCCATCCCGAAAATGGAGCATCTTGAATGGAATCAATCCCTGGTCGTGATACATGCAAACCACCGCATCAAATTTTCCTTCATAAGCCTGATGAAAAACCGCATCGGGAACGAGCGGGCCTTCAACCGTGTATCCTTCAGAAGATAATTTTTCGATCGCCGGGGCAATGATCTTGATCTCCTCGTCTCCGAGAACCCCCTGCTCACCCGCATGGGGATTGAGTCCGCAGACTGCCACGCGCGGATTTTTAATTCCCCACCCTATTTGAAGCGAATCATAAGTAATTTTTACGGTATCGATAATTTTTTCTTCGGTGAGAAGTTTGGAAACTTCTTTGATGGGAACATGAATGGTTACGAGAGTAACTTTCAATTTCGGTGAAGCCATCATCATGACGAATTTTTTGGTGTTGGTTCTTTCGGCAAAAAATTCGGTATGCCCAGGCCAAAAATAACCTGCTTTTTGAAGAGCTGATTTTGAAATTGGGGCGGTGACGATTGCGTCAATTTTTTTCTCAATTGCGTCATGAACGGCAGATTCTAGGTAGCTGATGCAGGCGTGGCCAGCTTTTTCGTCGGACCAGTCAGACAGGTTGGACTCTTTGGACGAGTCACCATAAATGACAAACTCGGCTAGTTTGCTGATTTCAGGGTCTGCGAGAGATTTTTGAATGATTTCTCTGCCGATCCCTCGCGGATCGCCTAAGGTGATTCCGATTTTCATTTTTAATTTTTCAATCTCCCCCTTTGAAAAAGGGGGATTAAGGGGGATTTTATGATATTAAGTTCCTTTAAAAATGTACTCATCTATTAGAAAATCCCTCCCAACCTCCCTTTTTCAAAGGGAGGAGCTTACCGTTAACAAATCAATTTAACTCCGAATATTGATAAATGCTTTTCCCTTGAGTTGATCGACATACTTTTTCAACTCTTCCTGGACTTTCATTTCGTAGATCTGGTTTCGAATTCCCTCTTTGATGCTCTCATCCCCTTTTAAATCGACTTCTGGTTTATCAATTAGTTTGACTACCAGAAATCCGGCTTGCGTACGAACCGGTTCGGAGACCTGTCCTCTATCCAAATTTTGGATTGCGGGTGCAATCTGCGGACTGATTCCAGCCATGCTCACCTCTCCCAAATCGCCGCTTCCTTCTCCCCCTTCCTGTTTCATTAATTGGTCGAAATTTGCTCCAGCTTTTGCCCTTTTATAAATATCGTTTGCTTTTCTCTCTGCCTCTTTCATCTGGGCTTCGACCGCAAATGGAATCACGATTTGCGCGATATGAATTTTTTGCACATCTTTTAATTTATCGGAGTTCTGTTCATAGTAATTATTCACATCCTCTTGGCTCACCTTGATTTTCGAACCTAAAACCTGGCCGATAAATCTAAATCTTTTAAGCTGTTCCCGGATCTCTTTTCGGTATTCTTCGAGGCTTGATCCTTTTTGGCTGAGCTCTTTTTTCAGCCCTTCTTGACCCAATTTGTTTCTTTTCAGAATAGTATCGATCGCACCGGAGATATCTTCTTCGGTGACTTTGATTCCAAGTTTTTCCATCTCTTGGCTTAGCAGACTTTCTTCAATCAGATGATTCAGTGCTCCGCGTTTCAACTCTTCTTGTTCGACTTTTCTCTGACGTGCCTGGGGGAGTTTGCCCACCTCTTTATTGTAGTTTGAAACGATGCGATTCAAATCGTAAAGGGTAATCGGTTCTTGATTAACGGTTGCGACTACTTTATCAACGATTTCCGCCCGTGCTGTAAAAGCAAAGAGAAGAATTACTATTAAGACAGGGACAAATTTGACACTCATTTCTATTCTAATTTTTCGTAAAAATCTAAAAACGGTAAACATCACAACACCACCTTCTTTAAGACAGATTGATTGATTTCAACCGGATATTTTTTTTGAAGTTCCTGGTAATATTTTTTAAAAAATTCTTCCTCTTCTCGGGCTCTCAACAACTCTTCTATTTGCGGCTTTGCTTCTTCATAAGGGATCTGCATTTCCGGTTTTTTATCCAAAACCTTGAAAATATGAAAGCCGTATAAACTGGAGACAACGGGAGAAAGTTCTCCCTCTTCCAAATCAAAACAGATTTCAAACTCTTTAGGAAAAGAACCTCGGCGGATATATCCCAGATCTCCCCCGTTGGCCCGATCGGGAGAAAGCGACAAATCGTGGGCCAATTTCGCAAAATTCTCTCCCGCATTCAATTTTTTTAAAATCTCCTGCGCCTTTTCTTTGCTGTCTGTCAGGATTTGCCGAATACGAACCGTTTCCGGCTGCCTAAAATCTTTTAAATGATCCTGATAATACGATTTTGTTTTTTCATCTGAAATTTCGATAGAAGCAAAAACTTTTTCTTTCAAAAGTCGGCTAATCACCCAATTTGCTTTTTTAATCTCTCGCCAGGTTGAATAATCAATTTTTCTTTTTTCAAGAATCGCCTGAAAATCTTTTTCGGTATATCTCGATTTGTAATTTCGCAGATCCTGCTCCAACTCTTCGTCGGAAACCTTGATTCCTTCGATAGTTGCCTCATGAACCAAGATTTTCTTTTGGATTAGATCCTGTAAAAATCTTCTTTTTACCTCTTCAAATCGTTCGGTATTGCGGAAGTTTTTTTCTCCGAACTTTTCCCCTTCCCGATAAATTGCCTGGATCAAGTCTTTGACAGTAATCGTCTCTCCAGCGACTTTCACAACTGTATCGGTTGGTTCTGCGGGAGAACAACCGACTCCACTCAAGAGAATCGGAAACACCAAAATTTTGATTAATTTTCTAAATTTCACAGCTTTAAATGATTAGCAGTTAGAGGAGGTGTTGACAAGAGGTTGAATTATAAAGAATAACCGATTCTTTTAATCTGCTTAGGAGAAAAAAATGGGACATCGTCGTCATAAAGTTGAAAAAGCTGATTTACTTACTTCCGCGCTTACTCTTTGCAAAGCTGGGAATTGGTCTAAAGAAGAAATAAAACGGGTGGCGCAAGATCAATACGCCGATCCTGTAAAAATTACGGCCAAGGTTTTAACCGATGCTTTTCAACAGAAATCAAGCATTACGGATGTTGACACTCTTCTCCGATGTTTTTCCAAGGCCGATTATTTATCCGGCAACAGTTATCGCCAAGCGGGGTTGTTTTATAGTTTGTTTAAAGAACCAGGATCTAAAAACAATTCTCCCTCTTGGAAAAGCGCTCTTAGTTCTACTGAGCAACATGCTGCTGCTTTTCTTTTTTCCACTGGATTTCGTCATAACAGCGGGGATTTCGCCTGGGGAATTCGATATACTCTTGGGACTCAAAACAACAGTTATGATTACGCACCTTTGATTTCTTTGCTTGGAAAAAATTACGTTCCTTCCTCTCTTGTAAGTAATTCTGATGTAATTCCTCGAAACCAGCTCTGCTCCAAAATTTTAGAGTCTGAATTCAGTCATAATCTTTCTCCAGCAAATGAAACTATTTTTCCAGACGATTTTTGTCCGAAACTTGCTGCAAAAAGATTGGAGGCAAAAAAAGCTGGAGCAATTGTTTCCCTCTATAATAATGATCTACAAGACGAAAAAGATTTTTTGCCAGCTTTGCGAAAAATGGTGCCAAATCCATTTGAAAAAGGTTCCGATATTATTCCGCATGCAATCCAATTAAACTTTAGAGGTGGAATCTTCTTTGAAAAAATAAAATCAGATCAAATTCTGGCCGATGTTTTGAATTTTCTTTCTCCACCTAGGCAAGAAAGAATCACTGATATGATCTGGTCGAGATCGAGAAACTCTCAACCTCTTCTTTTGTTGAAAGATCATTTTAGTGGCGTTTCTATTTCGACCCTGTTGGATGAATTAACCAACTATCTTGCTGCAAGTGCATTAAATACGAGAGATCCCGACTTCAGAATTGATACCAAAAAAGATTATTTCAAAAAAATCTACGAATCTCTTCCCAAGGCTGACAGAGCTGCATTTGTGGATCAGGTAGCCACAGAATATCTTGCAAAAATTAAAAGCGATCCTGATAAGAAATTAGAAATCAAAAAAGAAGGAATTGCGCTTTTAGACTCTTTAAATCGATGGTGGTGGTTTGATCCAGATTATATTGATAATGCCATTAAAAAATTAAAGTAACTACTCAGGTGTCCAATAGGGACATGGTGAGCGTAGTGCAACGGAGTCGAACCATCCATTGAGTGCACTCGAGTGATGGTTCGACAGGCTCACTATTTCCCATTTGTATAAAATTTATTAAGGAACCTGAGTAGTTACAAATTAAAAACATAAAATATCTTCCCAATAATTTTGGAGATTTTTATTACAAATTCAAAGCTTCTTTGATCAGTTGAAATCCATCCTTCGAAAAAGAGATTTTTAGCGCAAACTCTTTTGCTTTTTCGCTCATTTTTCTCCAGGTTTTTTGGATGATTTGCGGCATTTTTTCTTTTGGGGTTTTTTTAATAAACTCCTCGAATTGAAATTCCAAAAAAACAAGACAGAGTGCATCTTCCATAATCTGGACTTCTTTGTCCGTTTTCAGGTTTTTTTTCAGATGAATCGATTGCACTTTTTGGATGATCTCTTCTGAATAGCCAACTTTTTTCAAGATTTCTGCCGATTTGTCCGCATGAAATTGGTAAAGTTTTTTTCGCCATTGAAGATATCCGATTTTTCCTTCCTCAAAGGTGGAGCGAGGAATCATCCATCGACAAAGATGTTGAGAATGAGAAGCGAGAAGAAGCGTTTCGGAAGGATTTGGCTCCAGCTTTCTAATCCAATCTTCCAGCCATTTTGAATAAAGCAGCTCTTTTGGATATTCTTTTCCATTCCAAATCTGCTGGTTTGGATCTTGACTGTTTTCCTGATCAAAAAGTTCGGTTGCTTGGTTTAATTTTTCTTGGTTCATTTCAAAAAGGAAAATGGTTTGACTTCGCTCACCATGTTCCGTCGATAGAATGTTTATTCAACAATTTGGATGGTAGGTTTTTCTAAATAAAATTAACTAGATCTGCCCGCTCATACAATAAATTGGCTCCTCAGGGAACCGCTTTTCTTGACATCGAAATTTCGCCCGACTATCATTGGGAGCGTGGCATGGTTTTTGGATGAGGTCTTTGTAGTTTCAAAAAATAAG
This sequence comes from uncultured Pseudomonadota bacterium, assembly GCA_964609335.1. Lineage (GTDB taxonomy): Bacteria > UBA10199 > UBA10199 > JADFYH01 > JADFYH01 > CAZSRQ01. The sequence goes on along the minus strand of CAZSRQ010000006.1, from coordinate 18,940 downwards.
GGTGACCCTGGGGGATCACCCCTACAGACAATGGTGAACAACAAGCGATGATCATTTATGGCTCTTGAAATTAGGCAAAATTTAAAACTTTCCCAAGGTCTTGTCATTACTCCGCAATTACAACAGGCGATCAAGCTGTTGCAGTTGTCCCGAATGGAATTGTTGGAGGTGGTTCGGGATGAAATGCTTGAAAATCCTGTGCTGGAAGAAGAATCCGATGGAGAAGAAATTCAGGTGGAGGCAAAAACTTCCGAAACCTCCGAAGATGAAAATCCGCTAGAAAAACAGCTTGAGAATAAAAGCGAAGAGGTGATGAACTCACCTGAGGGAGAACTCAAAGAGCCAAAAGATTTCGATTGGGATGATTATCTCAATACCTACAACGCTCCCGAACGTATCTCCAGCGGACTTGAAGAGCTTCCATCCTATGAAAACACTTTAAGCCAAAAAGAAAATCTTTCCGATCATCTGATGTGGCAACTCCAACTTTCAAGCTTTTCACCCGAAGAAGAAGAGTTGGGCGCCTTAATTGTTGGAGCGATTAATGAAGATGGATATCTCCAGGATTCTTTGGATGAAATCGCTGAAAAGTTGAAAGTTCCGATTGAAAAGGCCGAGGCGGTTTTGCAAAGAATTCAAAATTTTGATCCTCCCGGAGTTGGCGCGAGAGATTTAAGAGAGTGTCTGCTTCTCCAGGTGAGATTTTTCGGGCATGACAGACAGATCCTTGAAAAATTGATTTCAGAACATTTGTCTGATCTCGAAAGAAAAGATTACAAAAAAATAGCGAAAGGGATGAAGATTTCGATCGAAGAGGTTGGAAATCTCGCCAAAATGATTCATGAGCTTGAACCGAAACCGGGTCGACCTTTCATTGAATCTTCCGCCCAATATATTACTCCCGATGCCTATGTTTATAAGGTGGGAGGGGACTGGATTGTCGTTCTCAATGAAGATGGGCTTCCAAAGTTGAAGCTATCCCCTTTCTATCAAAATATGCTTCGTAATTTGAATTCGAATGAAAATACGAAGGAGTATGTCCAGACAAAATTTAAATCGGCTCTCTGGCTGATTCGGAGTATTCATCAGCGTCAGCGGACTCTTTATAAGACAGTCAAAGCGATTGTGAAATTCCAGAAAGAATTTTTTGAGAGAGGAATTGGACATTTAAAACCGATGATTTTGAGAGATGTTGCCGAAGAAATCGAGATGCATGAATCAACCGTTTCGCGGGTGACCACCAATAAATATGTCCATACTCCGCAAGGAATTTATGAATTGAAATTCTTTTTCAACAATGGGGTTCCCTCCAGTGAAGGGGATTCGGTCGCGAGTGAAGTGATTAAAGATAAAATCAAACAGATTGTAAGCCAGGAAAATCCGAAATCCCCCTATTCCGATCAGAAAATTGTGACGATTTTAAAATCCCATAAAATTGATCTTGCCAGAAGAACGGTTGCGAAATATCGTGAACTTTTGGGAATTCTCCCTTCATCGAAAAGAAAACAGTTCTTTTAACTATCTAAATATAGATTGTCATCCTTGACCGTTTTCATAGGGAATTCCTTCTCCGAAAAAGGACAGGCATGACAAATAACCAAGAGGTGTCTTATGCAAATTCATATCACTTTTCGTCATCTGGAAACATCGCCCGCGGTAAAGGAGTATATCGAATCAAAAGCGGAAAAATTTGCGAAATTTCTTCATGAGCCGATTGAAGCGCATTTTGTTGTCGAGGTTCAAAAAATCAGGCAACTCGCCGAAGTAACAATTACCGCCAAGAATTTCAAATTCCATGGAGTGGAAGAATCTGAAAATATGTACGCTTCCATTGATCTCTTGATTGATAAAGTGGAGCGACAACTCAAAAAACACAAAGAAATCGTCAAAGATCATAAATCGGCAGATCCCACCTTTGGACTGAAGAATGAATAAAAACGGTGAGGGGTGATGAGAAAATTTGATCTCGTTGCTCGAATAACAACTGTAAAAAAAATGTCGGTTTTTTAAAGTTGTCATTCCTGCAGGTTTTTGAGCAGGAATCCCCCTGAACCAATTACTGAGTAGGGGGATCCCCGATAAAAACACTCGGGGATGACAAAGTAAATCGAACATCTTGTTTTGCGTTTGCTATAACCGATTACCGCTTTTAAGCTGTCCAGTTTCCCTGCTTTTTGGTAACCTTGAGAGAAAAGGATTCAAATTACCATGCGTCTTACTTCTATTCTTCCTAGGGAAGCGATTATCGATCGGCTGGAAGCTGAAAATAGCGAAGAAGTTCTTCGAGAGCTTTCAAGGCTTCTTGGAAAAATAGACTCGTCAATGAATTCAGAAGAATTGTTTTCGGTTCTGGAAGAAAGAGAGAAATTGGGAAGTACCGGAATTAGTCATGGAATTGCGATTCCCCATGGAAAACTTTCTTCCGCCAAAAAAATGTCTGCCTGTTTCGGCAGAAGTTTGAATGGCATCGATTTTCATTCCCAGGATGGGGATCGTACCTATCTCTTTTTTGCGATCATTGCTCCCGAGAATGCAGCCGGAATGCATTTGAAAATACTCGCCAGACTTTCAAAAATGCTCAAAGATGAATCAATTCGTGGGAGTTTGAGAAAAGCAAAAAACAATGATGAAATTTATGCCATTCTTTCGGCAGCAGACGAAAAAATTTAACCTATGATTAGCATACAGGTAGCCGATTTTATTCATGATGCCGATTATAATCTGAACCTGCAACTGGTGGCCGGAAGAAAAGGGGTCACCAAAAAAGTTACCATTCCACGAATTCAAAAGCCCGGGCTGGCGCTTACCGGAGACACTTCCAATCTGCATTCTGGCAGGGTGCAGGTGTTGGGAAAATCCGAGATTGCCTATCTTCAATCACTCCCGAAAAAAAAACTGAAATCGATCGTTGAGAAAATCTGCAAAGTCGATTTGGCCTGCATGGTGATTTCGAGGGGAAACCCAATCCCCGATATTTTGATAGAAGAGGCGGAGAAAAACAATATTCCAGTTTTTTCCACAAATCTTCTCACCAGCACTTTTATCAATCGGGTGACAAAGTTTCTGGAAGATAAGCTAACTGCCTCCACCACGATTCACGGTGTTTTGGTCGATGTCTTTGGGGTTGGCGTTTTAATCATCGGGAAAAGTGGAATCGGAAAAAGTGAATGCGCGCTCGATCTGATTTTAAGGGGACATCGTCTCGTCGCCGATGATGTCGTGGAGATCCGGAAAAAACCGCCGGCAACCCTTTCGGGAGTTGGAACCGGGGTGATCAAGCATCATATGGAAATCCGCGGATTGGGGATCATCAATATCAAGGACCTTTTCGGAATCGCCTCGACCCGCGATCAAAAAATAGTCGAGATTGTGGTGGAGCTGGTTGATTGGGATGCGGCGCAAGAATATGATCGATTGGGAATCGACGACCAAAAATTCACCATTTTAGATGTGAAAGTTTCTTATCTTAAAATTCCAGTTAGACCTGGCAGAAATATCACCACTCTGCTTGAAGTAGCTGCCCGAAATCATCTTTTAAAACAGCGTGGGCATTTTTCTGCGCAAGAATTCCAGGAACGTTTGAATCGGGAAATTTTGGCCCAGGAAAAATTGAGCAAAGCTCTTTGGGGATCGCTCGAGTAAGGAAAAATCAGGCATGTTTTCTTCCTCAAAACCATTTATTTTAGTGACCGGTTTGTCGGGCGCCGGCAGATCGACAGCACTCCGCATTTTGGAAGATGCCGGTTTTTATTGTATGGATAATGTTCCATACTCTTTCTTCGAATATTATCTGCAAAAGCAGCTTTCGAAAAAACAAAAAGTCCCTTTTGCGTTTGGAATGGATGAAAGAAGTCCGAATTTCTTCAAAGAGCTGGAAAAAAATATTTTCTATCTCAGAAAAAAAATTCCCCCTCTCAAAATACTCTTTTTGACCTCTTCCGAACTGGTTCTGATCCGGAGATTTTCTGAAACGAGAAGAAAACATCCCTTAAGTAAAAAAGGGAATCTTTTGGCGGCGATTCGAAAAGAAAAAAAACTTTCGGAATCGGTTCAATCTTTGGCGGATTATTATGTTGACACAACCTATATGAATGGGGCTTTGCTGAAGGCGGCTCTTTTGAATCTGCTGGATAGAAAGCAAAAACCGATCAAACTCCCTTTAAGTCTTCTTTCCTTTGGATATCGATATGGAATTCCACCCCAATGTGATTTGACCTTCGATGTGAGATTTTTACCGAATCCCTATTTTAATCCTGCCTTGAAAATGCTCAATGGAACGAACCAAAAAGTGCAGAACTTTGTCCTTCAAAGAGTTGAGACAAAAAAATTCATTCGACATATCATCCAATTGCTGAATTTTTTGATTCCCCAATATGCCAAAGAGGGAAAATCTTATTTGACCATCGCCTTTGGATGTACGGGAGGAAAACATCGTTCCGTCAGTCTGGCAGAATATTTCAAAGATTATTTCGAAAAGAAAAACTTTTGGGTTGATTTAGATCACCGGGACATTTATCGAGGGTGAGCTTGAAGATATACTTTAAACGGTAATAGATTTCACATTTTGGCTCGCTGTCATCCCCGAGTGTTTTTGTCGGGGATCCCCCTACTCAATCATTGGACCCGGGGGATTCCTGCCCAAAAGCCTGCAGGAATGACAACATTAATAAAATTAAATTTGTGATCGTTCAAAATATAACAGATTCCAAAGAGGTGATTTCCATTAATTCTCTCATCATAAAAAAGCGGGCTATATGAAAATCGGAATCATTGTTGTTACCCATGGTCAGATCGCGGAAGAGCTTGTGAAAGCAACCGAAGCGATCATCAAGGAAAAATCGGGGATTTATCCCATTTCAGTCCTGCAATCGGATATTCCCCACTACAAGAAAATATTGGAAGAGACGATTCTGAAGGCGAGTCAGGGAAAAGGGGTTCTTCTTCTCTCCGACATGTTTGGCGGAACCCCTTCCAATCTCTGTCTTTCGTTTCTGAAAAAAGGGGAAATTGAATTGGTGACCGGAGTCAATCTTCCGATGCTGGTCAAATTAACCACGTTATCCGAAGATTTGAATGTTTCCCAGGTGGCCCAGTTTATCCTCGAATATGGTCAGCGGCATATTACACAGGCGACAAAAATTTTAGAGAAAATCCAATGAAAACAATTACCAAAACATTTACGATCAGCAACAAGTTGGGACTGCATGCCAGAGCTGCGGCGCAACTGGTGAAAACCGTCAACCGATTCAATTCTGAAGTGACGATCTCCAATAAAAAACAGTCGGTAAACGCAAAGTCGATCATGGGGGTTTTGATGCTGGCAGCCGCAAAAGGAACCCAGATTACTGTTCAGGTGGAAGGATCGGATGCCTCCGAATCGATCGAGGCGATCGAAGAGCTGATCAACAACAAATTTGGAGAAGAGTGAAATCCAAAAAAAAGAAAAGAAATCATTCGATCCATGTTCGTGGAATTCCCGTTTCATCCGGAATCGTCCAAGCCTCGATTTACCTCATTGAAAAAACCGATATTCAGATTCCCCATTACTGGATTTCAAACAAGGAACTTGCTTCCGAAAGCCAACGTTTCAAAACCGCACTCGAAAAAACAGAAGAGCAGTTGAAAAAAATCAAATACCGACTCTGTCGTTACGGGGTGCGCGATCAAATTCATATTCTCGATTCTTACAGCCTGATTCTTCAGGATGAAATGCTGACAAAAAACACGCTGAATTCGATCAAATCGCTCAAAATCAATGCAGAATGGGCTCTCCAGAAAACTCTCGATAGAATCAAGCAGGTTTTTCTTGATGTCGACAAAGAATATTTTCGGGAGAGAAAAAGTGACGTTGATTATATCGGCGATCGACTGCTGAAAAATCTGGTTGGAACAGCCGAAGATTCTCTGAGCGGAATTCCCCCCAATTCAATTATTGTCGCGCACGATCTTTCTCCCGCCGATACCGCCCAGCTGGTCAAGTTCAAGATTGGCGGATTTGTGACAGAGATGGGCGGCAAAACTTCGCATACGGCGATTGTGGCGAGGGCCCTTCAAATTCCGGCGATTGTCGCCTGTTCCAAAATTCTCCAAAAAGCGCAAACTGGAGATACGGCGATTATTGATGCCACCAAAGGAATTGTTATTCTTCATCCGACCGAAGCGGAAAAAAAAGTTTATGATTTTGCCCGTAAAAAAGCGGTGATCGCCGAAAAAAAACTGCTTAAAGAGATCCATTTTCCCGCGGAAACCAAAGACCAGTTTCGAATTCATCTTGCCGCCAACATGGAGCTGACCGAAGAGATCGATTCGATCAAAGAGCATGGCGCTGAAGGGGTTGGGCTTTATCGAACCGAATTTTTGTATCTGAATCGGGAGAAACCTCCAACCGAAGAGGAGCAGTTTGAGAATTACCGGAAGGTTTTGAAGGCGATGTATCCCTCCAACGTGACGATTCGAACGCTCGATATCGGGGCAGACAAAGTCCCGACCGAATATCAATATGAGCGGGAAATAAATCCGGCCCTTGGAATGCGGGCGATCCGTTTGTCGCTCCGGGAAAAAAATCTTTTTCGAACGCAGTTGCGTGCGTTGCTTCGGGCCAGTGTTTTCGGAAAACTTCGTCTGATGTTTCCGATGATTTCAACTCTCGAAGAACTGAGGCAGAGCAAACAGATTCTTCAAGAAGTTCAAAAGGATCTTTCAAGAAAAAAAATCGAATACGATCCGCATGTCAAGATAGGGGTGATGATTGAGGTGCCAGCTGCAGTGATGATTGCGGAAGAGCTGGCGAAAGAGGTGAATTTTTTCAGCATCGGGACGAATGATCTGATTCAATATACCCTGGCGATCGATCGTGCGAATGAAAATGTCGCCTATCTTTATCGTCCGCTCCATCTTGCCGTTCTTCGCATGCTCAAAAAAGTGGTCGATGCCGCCCATCAGGAAAAAATTGAGGTGGGTGTTTGTGGCGAGATGGCGAGCGAACCGCTCTACATTTTGATCCTCTTGGGGCTCGGATTTACCGAACTTTCGATGAATGCGATCTCCATTCCACGGGTGAAAAGAATTATCCGATCGGTTTTATTCAAAGAGGCGAAGGGGCTTCTCGATAAAATCCTCCTGATTTCCAATGAGGCTGAAATTGAGAATGTGGTGAAAAAAGAGATGAATCGATTTATGACTTCCTGACGTTAGCGGTTTTTTCCTTTTTTCCTGAAGCATAGGGATTACACAAGTCGGGAGAGGGAGTTTTTTAGCAGTTTGATGTCCATCTCCCCCTTTGAAAAAGGGGGATTAAGGGGGATTTAATGCTAGCAGTTGAGTGTTTCTTAAAATTTGGTTGCACTAAATCCCTCCTAACCTCCCTTTTTCAAAGGGAGGGACTATGAATCAGTTCTTCATCCTCCATGGAGCAAAAATGAAAAATCCTGTTTTCAAACAGTTCTCGTTTTTAATCGCTTTTATTTTTTATCTCTTTTTCTCCAACGCTTCCGCTGAGCCGCTCCTGAAAACCGATGTTCCCGAACCGCTTCGCCCCTGGGTCGATTGGGTCTTGAAGGGGAGCGAAGAAAAGCTTTGCCCCTCTCTTTACGGAGATGAAGAACAGAATATCTGCCAATGGCCTTCCCTCTTGGAATTAAAAATCGATGAGAAGAGTGGGGAGTTTTCACAGAAGTGGGCTCTTTATAAAGATGGATTTATTTTTCTTCCGGGAGACACAGATCATTGGCCTCAAAATTTGAAAATCGACAACAAACCTGCAACTCCAATTCTGCAGGATGAAAAGCCGGCTCTATATCTAAAAAAAGGGGAATATTCCATTAGCGGAAATTTTCTTTGGGATTCGATTCCCGAATCGTTTCAAACTCCTTCTGAAACCGGAATTTTAAATTTGAGTGTGAATGGGAAAAAGATCGAATTTCCCAATCGCGATGCCGAAGGGCGTTTGTGGCTTCAGCCGACGAAAGAGAGTCAGTTTGCCGAAGATCGACTCGAAATTCGGGTTCATCGCCGAATCGATGACCAAATTCCACTCGAATTAACCACCCAAATTTCTTTGGAAGTTTCCGGTAAAACCCGGGAAGTTCTTTTAAACAAAGCATTGCCGGATGATTTCATTCCGATCTCCCTGACCAGTCCCCTCCCTGTCAAATTTGAAGCAGACGGGAATTTAAAAGTCCAATTAAGACCTGGAAGCTGGAAAATTGAATTGAAAGCAAGAGGGTTGAAATCAATTTCTGCGATTCAAACTCCTCCCGTGAAAGAACTGTGGGCACAAGAAGAGGTCTGGGTCTTTCAGGCGTATAACAATATCCGATTGGTGACGATTGAAGGGGTTCCGGCGATTGATCCGCAACAGACCACGCTCCCCGACGAATGGAAGCTGCTCCCCGCTTACCGCCTGAAACCGGGAGAGACAATCCGTTTGAGTGAGAAAAGACGGGGGGATTCTGATCCATCCCCCGATCAACTTTCCCTTTCCCGAGATCTCTGGCTTGATTTTGATGGAAAAGGATTTACCTTGAGCGATGATGTTTCTGGAATTTTACGCCAAAGCTCTCGGCTTGAGATGAACTCTCCGATTCGTTTGGGACGGGTTTCGGTCGATGGAAAAGACCAGCTAATCACCCGTTTGAATCATTCACCCGAAGGTGAGAAAGACCAGAAAACCGGGGTCGAAATCCGTCAGAGCAATCTGAATTTGACCGCCGATAGCCGACTCGAAGGGGCCTTCAGAAAATTTTCGGCGGTGGGATGGAATCACAATTTTCAAAAAGTCTCGGCGGTTTTACATCTGCCCCCGGGATGGCGTCTTTTCTCGGTTTCCGGCACCGATCATGTCCCGAACAGCTGGATCAACCAATGGAGCCTGCTCGATTTTTTTCTTTTGATGGTTATTACCCTGGCGGTGGCGAAACTGTGGGGGAAGAAACTTGCCGTGGTTGCCCTGATTGCACTTGCCCTGATTTTCCCGGAAAAAGAATCTCCTCACTGGATCTGGATTGCACTGCTGGCGGGGGAGGCGATTTTACCGCTTCTTCCGCAGGGAAAACTCCGCCTGCTCCTGAAATTCTATCGCGGAGCTGTTTTTGTCATTCTACTCGCTGTTGCGATTCCTTTCATGATCCAGCAGTTGCGGGAAGCGACTTATCCAGCCTTGGAAAATCCACAACAGGTTTTGCAGAATGAAACTTTCGGGGAATTTCAGCGATCGAAAAAAGGATTTATGAATGTAGAGATTGATCAGGTCGTGGAAAATTCTCCCAATCAAATGCCAGCTCCTGAAAGCCCGCCCAAAATGATGAAGGAGACTGATAAACCTGAGGGGAGAGCCCAGGAGAAAGAGGGGATGACGGGAGTTCTCGCAAAAAGAAAAATAAATGACGAGAGGGTAAAAAAGACGATGGTTACCTCGGAAGAAAATGCTGGATTCAAAAACAGAAAAGATTATCAAAGCGAACTGAATCTGCAGGGGTATCAGCCAGGAGCGCAGGTTCAGACCGGCCCTGGACTTCCTCGATGGGAATGGAAGGAGATCCCTCTTCAATGGAATGGTCCGGTGAATAAAGATCAGACGATTCGTTTTATTTTATTTTCTCCTTTCGTTAATTTTTCTCTTTCTATCTTGAGAGTTTTGTTGCTCGCCTATCTGATTCTCTCGACAATGAATCTGTTCGAATCTTTTAAAAGGTTTGTCTGTAAAAAACAGACCGTTTCGGTTCTGCTGTTTTTTGTTTTTTCATCCCTCTTTTTTGTCTCATCCGTTCGTGCGGAGAGCGGTTTTCCTCCAACCGAAATCCTGAATGAGCTGAAAAATCGTCTTCTGGAATCTCCGTCATGCGCCCCCGAATGCGCCTCTGTCTCCAGAATGTCTCTTGAGACAAGTCAAAACCTGCTCCGACTCCGATTGGAAGTGGGAGCCCAAAGCTTGACCGCGGTTCCAATTCCGGGAAGCAGCAAAGAGTGGATTCCAGAAAGAATTTTGGTCGATGGACAGAATTTTAGCGGCATCAAACGGCTCGAAGATGAAACCATTTATCTTCTTCTTTCTCCCGGGACTCATCAGGTGGTTTTGGAAGGTTTGCTTCCCGAAAGAGAAACTGTCCAGCTGGCTCTCCCGTTGAAACCTTATCGGGTGGAAGCAAAAACGGAAGGATGGAATATCCAAGGGATTCATGAAAATGGAATTTCTGAGGATAATCTGCAGCTGATCCGGACTCAAAGGAGTGAAAAAGAAAATGGTCAAACCTTTCAATCAGGAAATTTGCCTCCATTCGTCCGGGTCGAAAGAAATCTGATTTTGGGTTTGAACTGGGAGATTGAAACCCATGTCATCCGTGTCACCACCGGATCTCCGGTCGTATTGGAAGTTCCTTTACTCGAGGGAGAATCGGTCACTACTCCCGACGTTCGGGTGGAAAATAGAAAAGTAAAAGTCAGTTTGGCGCCACAAACCTCCGATTTTTCGTGGCGTTCGGTTCTTCAAGAAAAAAGCGATCTAAATTTAAAAGCATCCGACTCCTCTTCGTGGATGGAGGTATGGCAACTCAACGTCAGCCCTCTTTGGCATGTCGACTGGAAAGGGATTCCGGCGATTCGCGACCCAAACTCGACGAACTGGTTTCCTGAATGGCACCCCTGGCCCGGTGAAGAGCTGGCACTCCAGATTACCCGACCGGAAGCGATTGCAGGCCCAACCCTGACGATTGAGCAGACGCTCTTGATCCTCACCCCTGGTTTAAGAACCACCGATGCCACCCTCTCCCTGAATCTTCGAAGCAGTTTGGGAGGACAGCATGTCGTGACCATCCCTGAAAAAGCGGAGCTCCAATCGGTAACGATCAACGGAACAGTTCAACCGATTCGCCAAAGTGGAAAAACAGTCACTTTGCCGATTGTTCCCGGAATGCAGAAAATCGATCTTCATTGGCAAGAGCCTTCGGGAATCCGGTTTTTATTCAAAACCCCTTCCATCGATCTCGGTTCACCGAGTGTGAATTCGGAAACCCAAATTCGCCTCTCCAATCATCGTTGGGTTTTATTTACTTATGGGCCACAAATGGGACCGGCAGTGCTTTTCTGGAGTTTGTTGTTGGTTCTGATTCTGGCATCGTTTGTTTTGAATCAACTTCCCCTTTCTCCTCTGAAGCTTCATGAGTGGATTCTTTTGGGACTCGGGCTTTCTCAAATTCCGATTCTTCTATCGATCCTTGTCGCTGGATGGTTTTTGGCACTGGCGTGGAGAAAAAATCATCCGATCGAAGGGAAATACAAATTTAACCTTTTCCAAATCCTCTTGGTGATCTGGACGATGACTACTCTGGGGATTCTAATCGGCTCGATTTACGATGGATTATTGGGATATCCGAACATGATGATTGCCGGAAATGGATCGAGCGAATCGCTGCTTCGATGGTTTCAGGATCGTACTCTGAACAATTTTCCCCAAAGCTATGTCATTTCGATTCCTCTTTTTGGCTATCGATTGGCAATGCTTATCTGGGCGCTCTGGATCGCTTGGGCCCTGCTCAAGTGGCTGAAATGGGGCTGGAAATGCTATGGAGAATCAACCCTTTGGAAACCGCTTCGTCCATAGGGCAGAACGTATATTCGCTACATGAAGGGGTTGGCTTATCTTGAGGATGAATAAGAGTGCCTCTACGGACGCTGGTTCATCGATTTTACCATAGACAAATTTCAACCCCTCGTGCTACCGATTGCGTAATAATAATCTTAAAAAAGTAGGTTTTTATGATTCATCCATTACTTGCAATTGGCGGTTTAGGTGTTTGGGAGTTGGTAATAATCTTAGTCATTATTCTAGTCATTTTTGGAGTTGGCAAACTCCCTGAAATTGGCTCTGGTCTTGGAAAAGGGATCAAGAATTTCAAAAAAGGGATTCGGGGTGAGAAAGATGAAGATGATTCTTCGAATTTCCCTCCCTCCAAACATTGATTCAAATGGCTGTTCATCGACCTCATATGAGTTTTTTTACTTCTCAAATTTTTGAAGATGCTGAAGAAGGTAAAAAACATTTGAAAATCGCCACCGAAGAAGTTTTGCTTGCCGCCAAATCCATCTCCAAAGTGGTCTCTTCTTTATCCGTCGATCCTGATTTTAGTCAAATGTATCCTAAATTAAGTCAGCTTCTCCAGTTTGGAATTCAAACCGTGAATCAAATCACCGATAAGATTCAGTCAGAACGAGCAAATTCAAAAAAGAAGAAAGCCAAACCCCATGGAAAAATCAGAAAAAGAAAAAAAGCCTAGAATCATCAAACGGTACCAGAATCGCAAGCTCTACGATACGCAGCACAGCTGTTATGTCACGCTCGATGATATCGAGGGGCTTCTTAAAAATGGGGAAGATGTTTCAGTCATAGACAATAGAACTGGTGAGGATTTGACGGCGGTCACGTTAACGCAGATTATTCTCGAAGAAGAAAAAAAGAAAAAAAATATTCTTCCGATTCCGACCCTTAAAAATATTATCCGAATGGGAGGAGAACAGATTGCCAACCTTCTCCAAAAATCGATGCAGACAGTTTCAGTGATTTCGAATGTAAAAGATGGCATTGATAAACTGAAAGATGGAGTGATCGATAAAATCAAGGATGAGATTGAGGATGGAAGCGGTTTTCTTCGCGATTTTCTCGCAAAGTCTCATCAAGGGGTTGATGAGCTTTCCAAAAAAATGGAAGGAAAATTTAAATCCATTGGACAACTCACCAATGTTCCCCATTTGCGTTCTGAGATCCGCTCTTTAAGAAAAAAAGTTGCCATTCTTGAGAGAAAACTGAAGCACGGCGAAAAATAATATTTTGAATTATTCTGATTTTTCAAATCCTAAATTTTCTCCCTTTTCCAAAGGGAGGGGTTCATTTTTCAATCTTTAAAAACAGATCAAATTTAATTAATGAATCTCGAAGAAATTTTTAACCGCAAACTTCTCATCATCTCTGGAAAAGGTGGAGTTGGTAAAACCACAGTTGCCTTGACTTTGGGGGAGCTGGCTGCAAAACGTGGTAAAAAAACCCTGATTGCCGAGATCAATTCCGCTGAAAAAATTTCTCAAATCTACCAATTAAAACCGATTGGCTATAAAGAAACTGAATTGAAGAAAAATCTTTTTGCGATCAATATTGATCCCCATTCCGCTTTTCACGAATATATTCTGGAACAGATTCATAGTGAAACGATCTATCATTTCGTTTTTGAAAATAATCTGGTGAAAAATTTTTTAGATGCGACCCCCGGTTTGAACAGTCTACTTGAGATTGGAAAAGTTTGGGCTCTCACCGAAAGAGACAAAAATGAAACGGGTGAAAAATCGAAATATGATCTGGTGATCATTGATGCGCCTGCTACAGGTCATGGATTAGCATTACTCCAAGTCCCCCAAATTGTTGCCTCGGCTGTTCGGGTCGGCCCGATTCGAACGAAGGCAGATAATATTGTCCAACTATTGAAAGACAAAACAAAAACGCTTTTGATGATTGTCACTTTGGGAGAAGAGATGCCTGTGAATGAGGCGATGGAAATGTTTCATCAAGCCGAAGAAAAAATTGGTATTGCAGTCGGTCCATTTTTGATGAACGCGCTCTACCCAGCGATTTTAAATGAAAATGATTATTTAGAAATTCAAAAAAAACTTAAAAATTCGAAAGATGAAAAAGCGGGTGAAACCGTCCGAAAAATTCTCCATTACTATCAAAAAAAATTGAATGCGCAGAATTTTTATTTCAATCAATTAAAAAAGGAAATTGGTAATCATGATTTAATGTCGCTCCCCTATCTTTTTAACTCCAGCTTTGATTCTAAAACGATTCGGGAGTTGGCAGATTCTCTTGAAACAAAATGGACTTAAACGATCTCATCGAAAAACAAAAACTGATTATCTGTTGTGGAGCGGGTGGGGTTGGTAAAACCACAACCGCAGCCGCTTTGGGGGTGAAGGCTGCTTTGCTCGGAAAGAAGGTGGTAGTCTTAACCATTGATCCTGCCAAAAGACTCGCCAATTCTCTTGGGCTGAATCTTCTTTCCTCCGATGAAAAAGAGATCCGTTCCTCCGAATTCGAAAAGTTTGATCTGAAACCTGCCGGTCAGCTTTTTGCCTTGATGCTCGATACGAAAAGGACTTTTGATAAAATCATCGAACGTTATGCCCCGAATGATGATTCAAAAAAATCGATCCTTAAAAATCCTCTTTATCAACATCTCTCAAACATGATTGCCGGATCGCAGGAGTATATGGCGATGGAAAAGGTGTTCGAAATTTATGAAAAGAAAAAATATGATCTTTTGATTCTCGATACTCCTCCAACCCGCCATGCGCTTGATTTTCTCGATGCCCCACAAAAAATGACCCGGGCGGTCACTGAAAGCATGATCAAATGGCTTTTGAAACCATCCCTTTTTTTGGGACGGAGTTCTCTTCGTCTTCTCGGAAAAAGCATGGGGAGAATTTTCAAGACTTTTGATAAAGTGATTGGGATTGAATTTTTGCAAGATCTTTCCATGATGTTGATTTCAACCGCTGGACTGCTCGAAGGTTTTAAAGATCGGGCGAAAGATGTTTCAAAACTTCTTCGGGATTCTCAAACCAGCTTTTTGCTGGTGACCTCTCCCGCTGCAACAGAAGAGGCAATTTTTTTTCATAAAAAAATTCTCGAATACAAACTTCCGTTCGAGGGATTTATCGTCAATCAGGTTCATGAAATCGATTCCGATTTGGAAATCAAAGAGTTGAGAAAAACCGTTTCTCTCGCCGGATTGAATAAAAACCAGGAAGAAAAAGCTTCTGAAATTGTCGAAAATTTCATGATTCTTGTAAATCAGGATAAAAAATCATTAAAGTTATTGGAAAGTAAAAAGAAGAAGAAAGAAAAACTGATTTTGGTTCCGGCATTAGAAAATGATGTGCATGATTTGCAGGGGTTGGCGAAGATTGCCTCTTATTTATAATTGAATAGGATCCATGAAAATTTCATAAATAGTTTTTTTGTTTACCAATTTACTCCATTCAAAGGACATTCGTCGCAATCTGGTTTTTTTTTGCAGAAATTTTTTCCAACCATCACGATTTGAGCATGATATTCATTATAATATTCCACTTTTTCCGGAAGGTGATTCATCATCAACTCTTGCATTTCTTGGTAGGAGGTTTCTTCGGGAATCAGATGATGTCGATGTAAAATCCGGTAAGTATATTGATCAATCACAAAAAAAGGTTTTTCCACGGCATAGAGAAGAATTGAGTCAGCGGTTTCTGGCCCAATTCCCGTAATCGATAAAAGTTTTTCCCGAAGAACAGAATTTTCTTCTCCTGCCATTTTTTCAATTTTCCCCTCATATTCAGTCCTCAAAAAATGAATGAAATTTTTAAGTCGCTTCGCTTTAAGGTTAAAATAACCGGATGATTTGATTAGCTCCGCCAGTTTTTCTTCCGAAATCGATTCCAACTTTTCAACAGATAAAACCATTTCTTTTTTCAGATTCGAAATTGCTTTTTCAACATTGGACCAACTGGTATTTTGGGTCAAAATGGTTCCGACAATTACTTCGAGCGCGGTTTCTGCCGGCCACCAGTTTTGGGGGCCAAAATGAGAAAACATTTTTTCATAAATTTCATCTAGAATAGAAGAGGGGTTTGACATGAAGCGACAGCTTAGAGAGTAGAAAACATGAGTTCAAATAAAATATTTTAATTTTTCTTTCTTTCGACTTTTATCTTCTCCCATTCTTTATCTACTAAGAAGCGGGTTTAGCGGTTTGTTAGGCTGCAATGGTTAAGTAAGTAGAATAACTTTGAGGTTGTGGAATCGATTTTCCTTCGAGTTTTAAACCTTCTAGATGAAATTCAATTGCCTCTTCCATTCGGTGTTCGACGGATTTGCGAGTACGACCTGCGGCCACGCAACCTGGTAAGTCAGGTGAATAGGCCGAATACCCTTGCGATGCTTTTTCAACGACAATCAGATATTTTTTTTTCATTTGTAACCTCCTTGTTTCAAAATGCTGTTTAAGGTTCCTCTTGCTAATTCGTCATTCGGTTTTCCAGCAATGGTAATAAGACCAGGTTTTTTAGGATGTTTAAATTGCCGATGGCTTCCTCGTGTTCTGACAAGAATCCAGCCTTCTTTCTCAATTTTTCTGATAATATCACGAACTTTCATGAAAGTAGAGGAGTAACTAAAACAGAGCTTCAGTGAGTCCAGTTAAACGGTTCGTTAGAGAGATATATCTAGTAAAGGCGACGACAATGCTTTTCTAGGTTTTGTGGGATATGCTAAGGCACATGCAAATTGCCACAAGCGATATCCAACAGAACCCTTTACAAAATATGTGGGATTCCTACGGCCAGCTCTTCAGACAAAAGAAAACCAAGCCCCAAAAATAAAACGAAATTTAATTCGGTGATATCAAACGGGAAAGATTTAAGTTCCTTCTTGCCAGCCGGCCAAATATCTTTCTTGCTCAGGAGTCAACACATCAATTTTCACCCCCATACTCGCCAGTTTCAATTTGGCAATCTCCTGATCGATCTCTTCAGGAACGACATAAACATCCGGTTTTAAATCTTTGTAATTCTTGACCAGATATTCAGCACTCAACGCCTGGTTGGCAAAACTCATATCCATGACCGAGCTTGGATGACCTTCAGCGGCGGAAAGATTGACTAGACGCCCTTCAGCCAAAATGTTGACCCGTCTTTGTCCCGGTAAAGTATACTCTTCGACGAAATCACGAATCAGTCGTTTCGATTTGCAGATTTTTTCTAAACTTGAAATATCAATTTCCACATTGAAATGACCGGAGTTGGCAACGATTGCGCCATCTTTCATCACTTCAAAATGCTCTTGGCGGACGACATTTTTATTCCCGGTTACAGTGACAAAAAAATCACCGATTGATGCGGCCTGCTCCATTTTCATCACGCGAAATCCGTCCATCGCGGCTTCCAAGGCTCTGAGAGGATTGATTTCAGTGACGATCACGTTGGCTCCCATTCCGCGGGCACGTTCGGCGATTCCTTTTCCGCAGAAGCCATAGCCGGCAACCACAAAATTGGTTCCGGCAAGTAGTCGGTTGGTGGCGCGAATCATTCCGTCGAGCGTGGATTGGCCGGTTCCGTAGCGGTTATCAAAGAAATGTTTTGTATTCGCATCGTTCACTGCAATGATTGGATATTTTAATGCTTTCTCTTTTGCCATGCTTCGAAGACGAATAACGCCGGTGGTGGTTTCTTCGGTTCCGGCGATGATGTTTGAAAGGAGATCGGTTTTTTTGGTATGAAGAATCGAAACCAGATCGGCACCGTCATCCATCGTCATATTCGGCTGAATGTCGAGCGTTGAAAAAATATGGCGATAATAGGTATCGTTATCTTCTCCTTTGATCGCATACGTTGGAATATTATGATCAGCGACGAGTGCGGCGGCAACATCATCTTGGGTGGAGAGAGGATTCGATGCGCAAAGAGCGATGTCCGCTCCTCCAGCTTTTAAAGTAATCATCAAGGATGCTGTTTCAGTAGTGACATGGAGACATGCGGCAATTTTCATTCCCTTTAATGGAGTCTCTTTTTCAAATTTTGCCTTGATTTGATTCAAAACAGGCATATTTTGATTTGCCCATTCGATTCGGAGTCTTCCCTTTTCAGCGAGGTTTAAATCTTTTACGTCGTATCGGTTCATGATTTTGAATCCTTTCGTGATAAAAATGTAGGGGCGAATCTTGTATTCGCCCTAAATAAAATTTTGCGCTCAGTCAAAAATGTGGATAATCAAAAACAGGGCGAATACAAGATTCGCCCCTACAATAACATTACAATCCCAATACCTTTTTCAAATCAGCAGCCCGATTTGTTTTCTCCCAGGTAAATTCTGCCTCATTTCTTCCGAAGTGACCGTAACTGGCCGTTTTTCTATAGATGGGGCGTAACAAATCAAGCGTTTTAATAATATCAGCCGGTTTTAAGGCGAAATATTCCCGAACCGCCGATTCAATTTTTTCAGTGGAGACTTTTTCAGTTCCGAAAGAGTTGACCATCACGCTCACCGGTTCAGGATATCCGATGGCGTAAGCGAGCTGTACTTCACATCGGCTCGCTGCTCCGCTCGCGACAATATTTTTGGCAATGTATCGCGCCATGTAACAGGCAGATCGATCGACTTTGGAGGGATCTTTTCCGGAGAATGCGCCACCGCCATGGTGCCCGGCTCCGCCGTAGGTATCGACAATGATTTTTCGGCCGGTCAGTCCGCAATCTCCCTGAGGTCCACCGATCACGAAACGACCGGTTGGGTTGACCAGATATCTTGTTTTGGAATCGAGAAGTTCTGCCGGAATCACTTTCTTGATCACCTCTTCGATAATTCCCTCTTTCAATTTTTCGTGTGAAACTTCGGGAGAATGTTGGGAAGAAACGACAATGGTATCGACTCGCGTCGGCTTTCCATTTTCATATTGAATGGTCACTTGGGATTTTCCATCGGGGCGTAGAAACGGCAAAGTTCCATTTTTTCTCTGTTTCGCCAGTTGAAGAGTCAGGCGATGCGAAAAGGTAATCGCCATCGGCATCAGTTCGGGGGTTTCATCGCAGGCATATCCGAACATTAAACCTTGATCGCCCGCTCCCTGCTCTTTGAAAAGTCCTTCCCCTTCGGTAACGCCGATCGAGATATCGGGAGATTGTTTGTCGACAGCGACTAGAACACCGCAGGTTTCGTAATCAAACCCCATTTTGCTGTCGTTATAACCGATCTCCTTGATTGTTTCGCGAGCAATGGTTGGATATTCGATTTGTGCATTCGTGGTGATTTCACCGGCGATCAACACAAAGCCTGTTTTGACCACCGTTTCGCAGGCGACTCGCGCTTTGGGATCTTTTTTCAAGATTTCATCGAATTTTGATTTCTTATATCAAAAATATTTACATC
>CAZSRQ010000005.1:0-40896 GCA_964609335.1 uncultured Pseudomonadota bacterium | reverse complement strand
CATCGCATCGGAAAGCCTTGCCCCTTCATTCACTCTTTCACGAATTTGGGAAAGGGTATCGCGGAGTTTGACATTTTCAACCTGTTCAAGCAACGCGCTCAACGCATCGACCAGTGGAATATTCGCTCCCACCAGTGTTGCAAGCTGCCTCACCATATTCGCCAGATCCCGAACCTTGATCCGCTGAAAATACCGGGAAAAATTCATTTTCCCTTTCGTCTGGCTTTTTCCCCCCTCGATCACTTCGGTCGGAAACAGATTCATTCTTCGAAGCTTGGTTCTCGCCGCACGAATATTTTCGGCGTCAACCGCCCCGGAAACTTTTTTTCCTGTAAGATTGATTCCTTGATAGGAGTAGATGGGCATGAATATTAGTTGGGAGTTAGGGGTTGGGAGTTAGGGGTAAAAAAATACAACAACCCCTAACCCCTAACTCCCAACCCCTAACCCTTTCAACTATTCCATTCTTATTTGATCTTCTTGAGTGACTCTCAAAACCTCTTCGAGAGTCGATTCTCCATCGAGAACCTTGCGGATTCCATCTTCTCTGAGAGTGAGCATCCCTTTGGACATCACGTTTCTCTTGATTTGCCCGGCCTCAACATTTTTCATGATGAACGATCGAACTTCATCGTCGATCAAAAGAATTTCGTGGATTCCGGTTCTTCCGGCATAACCGGTATCGAGACATTCGGAACATCCTCTCGCCTTGTAAATCATTCGATCCCCCAACTCCTGTTCGCTGATTCCCATCTGTTCCAATTCTTCGGGACTCGGGCGATAGAGAAGCCCGCAATTTTTACAGACCGTTCGGACCAGTCGTTGCGCCATGATCGCGATGACAGAAGAGGCCACGAGAAATGGCTCAACCCCCATATCAATCAAACGGGTGATGGAAGAGGCGGAGTCATTCGTATGCAAGGTTGAAATCACGAGATGACCGGTCAAAGAGGCCTGAATTGCTATTTCTGCCGTTTCACGGTCGCGGATTTCTCCGATCATCACCACATCGGGATCCTGACGGAGGATGGAACGCAGTCCTGCAGCAAAAGTCAGTTCAATTTTTGGATTTACCTGGGTTTGGTTGATTCCGGACAACTGATATTCAACCGGATCTTCCACGGTAATAATTTTCAGATCGGTCGAGTTGATCTGGGTCAGCATGGCGTAGAGAGTGGTCGTTTTTCCAGATCCAGTCGGACCGGTGACGAGAATAATTCCGTGACTTTTATGGATCAACTCTGTGACTGTTTTCAGATTTTTTCCGGTAATTCCGATATTTCCCAAAGAGAGAAGAACTTTGCTCTTGTCGAGAAGACGCATCACAACCGACTCGCCAAAGCTCGTTGGAAGAGTTGAAACACGAATATCAATATCTTTGCCGGCGATCTTGATTCGAATTCTTCCATCCTGCGGAAGCCGTTTCTCTGCAATGTTCAGATTCGCCATGATCTTCACACGACTGATCACCGAGTTCTGGATTTTTTTGGGAGGATGCATGATGTCGTACAAAACCCCATCGATTCGAAAACGGACCACCAACTCTTTTTCAAACGGTTCGATATGGATATCAGACGCCTTCGCCTTGACTGCACGAAAAAGAAGACTATTCACCAGTTTGATAATCGGCGCCTCATCGGAATTGTCGAGCAGATCTTGTGGTTCTTCGAGCTCTTGGGCAAGGGTATCGAGATTTTCTTCGCTTAAATCGTCCATCACCGCCCGATCATCCTCGGTATTCCGGTTGTAGATATCATTGATCGCATCCAGAAGTTCACCCGAGCTGACAATAATCGGAGAGATCGGCGCTTTAAACAAAACGCGCAAATCATCGAGTGCCTGAATATTGATCGGATCGGCAATGGCAACCTTGACTTCATTCTCTTCTTTGGAAATCGGAAGCAGTTCATTCTTTTTGGCAAAATTGATCGGAACCTCTTTGACCAATTCAAAAGGGATTTCATCGGTTTTGAGTTTGCTTAAATAGGGAATGCCAAGCTGAATACTGATCGCTTTCAGGATATCATCGGGCTTTAGATAGCGGAGTTGAATCAGGGCTTCTCCGAGCTTGATCCCCTTTTCCCGCTGGACAATCAGCCCCTCTTCGAGTTGTGCCTCGGTGAGAGAGCTGTTTTCGAGCAGAATATTTCCAAGACTTCTCGCTTCCATTGGGGGATCCTCAAAAAATATTGATTTCCCTCTCCCCCAGCGGGATTGGGATGAAGGGAGAGGAGAATTCTCTCTCAAGATTCATTTTTTATTTCATCACGAGTGACGATTATATCATCAAGAAAAAATAACAAAATAGAAGTTTTATTTATTTGGAGGAGCGGACGATTTCTCAAATTGATACTGCTGAAGCTGAATATCTTTCTTATACTCCAGCAGCTCAGCCGCATGGGAACGAACCGATTCCCGAATCACCTTCTGTTGACTCTGTCCGTAATTCTGCTCGATAAACACATTTCTCTCTTCCACTTTCTTTTGGAGAATTTTCAGAAAATCGGAAGTTTCCCGGATGATATAGGGACGGAGAAAAACAATGATATTCGTTTTGGTTTTGGTGGTAATTTTTCTTTTGAAAAGAAATCCCAAGACAGGAATATCTCCCAAAAAAGGAATTTTTGTCGTGTTAATCGTCAGCTTATCATCGACCAAGCCGCCGATCACAACCGTCTGCTGATCTTTGGCCACGACCACCGTTTCAACAGCTCTCTTGGTGGTGGAAGGTCCAACCGTCGTCAAAATCTGGGTCGAGGCACCCGGAACTACCTGGGTAATTTCCTGCCGAACCTTCATTTTTACCGTATCCCCCTCATTCACCTGGGGGGTCAGTTTCAGCGTGATACCGACATTCTGTCGAACCACGTTAAAGGTGGTATTTCCACCGGTGGTCAAAGTGGAGCTTGAAGGAAATGGGACTTCACTTCCGACGATAATTTGAGCTTCTTCGTTATCAAGCGTCAACAGATTGGGGGTCGAAAGAATATTGACATTGGTACTCGATTGAATCGCGGTAATGACTGCACCAAAACTGGGGACTGTGATGTTCGTTGTAGTTCCATCGGCGTTGGTTCTCGGAATGGTAATTGTCCCTTGGCTGATAATCCCTGCAGCACCGGCACCGGCAAGTATCGAAGGGATCGCCGCGGAAGGTCCACCCAGATTCGATCCGAAGGGAACCACATTATTTCCGTTGATATTCGCAATCGCCCCACCCTGAAGATAGGTTCCAACATCGCGGGAATTGTCGATGGCCAATTCCATGATGACCACTTCGACGTAAACCTGCCGACGTGGAATATCGAGCTTGTTAATCACTTCGTCTACGAGAGTCTGATAATCTTTTTGGGTCGAGGTGATAATCAGCGAGTTCGTCGATTCATCTGCGGTAATCTTGATCCCCCCTTCAAACTCTGCCACTACCGGAGGGGTCGAGCCCTGCCCAGGTCTTGGAATTCCCCCTGGATAGGCGGGAGCGGGAGCCGAACCTGATTTGCTCACTCCACTGGTAAGAGAGGCCAGAACCTCAGACATTTTTTTCGCTTCTGCATGTCTTAGATAATGAACGTGAACTTTCCCCTGGGCCCCCTCGAGGGTTTTATCAAGCCGCGCAATCAATTCACGGATTTTTGGAAGCGCCCTTTTGGAACCCAAAACAATAATGGAGTTGGTGCGATCATCGGGAATCACTTTGGAGATAAAAGGAGCTTCCGCCAACTCAGGACCACCGCCCGCTGCGGGACGCCTTGCTGCCCCCCCTTGCTGCTGTTCGATATAGAGTTTTTGCACTTTATCGGCGACATCTTTGGCCGGGGCATTTTTAATATTAAAAATCTCGATCACCTGTTCAGGGCCTTGCGTATCCATCTCTTTGATAATTTTTACCAGCCGATCGATATTGGTTCCAGAATCGGTGACAATCAAAGTGTTGGTTGCCGGATAGGCAAAAAGATTTCCCTCTTTCGAAATGAGAGGTTTGACCACGGTTGAGATATCCAGGGCGCTGACACTTTTCAGGGTGATCAACCGGGTAATAAAACTGTCGGTAAAAGGACTATCCCCTTTATAGATCGGAAGAGGACTTTCGAGCGCCTCTTTCAACGGGACAATTTTCACCAAATCTCCCGGACCGGTCACGACGGTAAATCCGAGAACCTCAAGCGCCGACAAAAATGCCTGATACGCCTCTTCGGTGGTCATTTTCTTTTCGGAAAGAATCGTCACTTTTCCACGCACCCGATCATCAATCAGAAAATTTTTGCCGGATGCCTTGCTCACCTGTTTGATGATTTCGCGGATATCGGCATCCACCGCATTCAAATAAAATGCCCCCTGCCCAGAGTTGCTGACCGCGGGGTTTGCAGGAGAAGTGGCAGGAGAAGAAATATTTTTTGGCAAAGAGGTTGGAACGGGTGCATCCGGCTCATAGGCAGAAGGTTTATAGTCAGGAGAAAAGGGGGAAACGGACGATTTTGTTTCCGGAGTTTTTCTGGTTTCGGGAGTCGGCAAAGGGGGAAGCTTGGGTCGCGGATCAAATCCCTGGGCAAAAATGCTCACCGGAAAAGCCAGGGAAAAAACCAGAATAAATACGACCGAATGAAATATTTTTTTCATTTTTGATTCTTATTTTTTTTATTAATTAATCACCGAAGAGGAGTTTCGATTACCATTTATCTAATATCGTAGTCTAGTGTTTGTTTTTGGCCATTTCGTTCCACATCAATCGTGATTTTTTTCTCCCCTTTGAGCTGGTTGAAAATCTCCAATCCCTTTTTGATATCGATCTCCACTCCATTGATTCGCTCAATGACATCCCCTTTTTGCATTCCAAGTTTTCCGAACAGACTGGTTGGAGTCATATAAAGCAGTTTTAGACCGGACGGTTTCCCCCCGACAAAATTGGGAACTGCCCGAACCTCGGTAAATAGTCGGTCGAGATTGGCCAACGCATTGTCGATTTCCGACTGATCCACCACAAATTTGTTTTCCCCTTTTTTGGAAACCCCTGTGGAGGTTTTGGAGGAATCGGCCGGATTTGCCGTATCGATTTTTGAAAATGGAACGTCGGTGGAAACTTTCGATCCAAAATTTTCTATTTCAACATATTCCAGACGATTTCCGTTGATAAATTCTACCCGCCCCGAAAGAATTTTCGTGATTTTCACCCCAGGGGCAAACTGTTTTTCATCGCCGATGGTGTAAACATCGGCATTGCCCGAGCCACTCCCGCCAGCACTCGATTGGATGGAGGCGCTGGAGCGTGGATCAAGCCCGTCGGCCACAGAAAAAGTGGAAAGCAGCTTGATCGGAAGAGAGGTTTTCGTTGCCGGCCCATCGAGATTGACCAATGCCGGCTCTGTTTCGGTCTGGTTTTGTATATTCGCCACCTCAAGGTCTCTTGAGTCAAAGATGTTTCGATCCACAATCACCTGATATTGATCAAAGGGGATGGCCGTCTTTGGCGGAAGAGAAGCCGATTGAATCGATGAAAGATCGAATTTTCGTTCAACCGTTAACCGGTTTCGAATGATCACATTGACAATTTTGGCGAGAAAATAAGAGCAGAAAGCAATGCTAACCAAAGTAATAATCCAGAGATATTTTTTGATTAAAATGCCCAAGTGAATAGTTTTCTTTTAATGAATTTCCCGAATTGAAGTTTTTATTTCCATTAGTTAAGTAACCTCTCCGAAAGATTCAAGAAATTTCGATCGTTGGAAAAACCGAAGAATACTCCTATCTTTTGGAGGAAAAATTAGGATAAAATTTTAAGTTGCCCTATGCAACCGATTTATCTCATTCAATTCGATTTATTAAAAGCTGAAAAGCTGAAAAAAGATTCCAAATCTTTCTTTTTTTATCCCTCCAAAAATAAAAACCATTTTTTCTTGTCGACGACTTCTCTGAGAACTCTCCGAAAAGAAAAAATCCCTTTCAAGCAAATCAAAAAATTCGATTTTGAAAAACTTCCGGTAAAAATTGTTTACCCGTTGCAATCCTCTCTTTTTGACAAACCGCATCCCGAGGCGATCGAAGAAATTACCACTTGCGCACTTGCAAAACAGAAAGAGAGAAAAAAAATCTACATCTACTATCTGGGAAGAAATCATCGTCCTCCCGAGGGGGCAATTTTACTCGATCGCCCGGGTGGAAAACGTTCCTACTGCTGGAAAATCTCATTCATCCCAAAAAAAGTGGAGGATATTCGCCACGCATTCCCCAAAATTGTTGCAAAAATCAAAGATCCCAATACCCGCGTCATTCTCTCTTTTGGAGGGGGTGGACTTCGAATGTTTGCCCATCCCGCCCTGATGAAATTTCTGGAAATTCTTTTTACCCCGAAAGAGATTCGAAAATATATCAGCGAGATCTGGGGCAGTAGCGGCGGAGCGATGGCAGGGATGTTCTACGCGATGGGGGTCGAGCCGATTGTCATGGAAGAGTTGGGGTATCATTTCTACAACGAACGCTACTCGCTCGATTTCAATCCAAACCCGCTCGAAATTTTAAAAAACATGATTGTGGACTCGGTGTTGCCGACTGCGGACAATTTGTTGAAAGGATATGCCAATTGTCAGGATGCGATCCGAAAAGTTTTACACCAATATGTTTCAAAAAAAAATCAACGCTCCAAACTCCCTTTTTATTGTATTGCCTATAATCTAAAAGAAAGACGAAACGAGGTTTTAACTACCGAAAAAATTTCATCGAACGGTTATCCGATTCCGATTCGCCATACCAATGCGATCGATGCGGTGATTGCCTCTTCTTCCATCCCCATTTTATATGTTCCGAAAAAAATTCTGAGGGGAAAAACCGAGCATCTCTATATCGATGGCGGAACCACCGAAGAAATTCCGCTCGTTTCCGTTTACCAAAAATGGCTTTACGACAAGCTGCTGAAAAAAGAGAAAAGAAAAAAACTGCTGATCATTGCCGTAAACCTTTTTCCCGAATTCGGAAAAATCAAACTTCTTCATCATTGGTTACTGCAAAAACTCCCACCGATTCGACTGCTCCAACTTTCAGCGACCTTTGTGGATCTGATGAGACGGGCAAGAATTGATGAACAA
This sequence comes from uncultured Pseudomonadota bacterium, assembly GCA_964609335.1. Classification (GTDB taxonomy): domain Bacteria; phylum UBA10199; class UBA10199; order JADFYH01; family JADFYH01; genus CAZSRQ01. The sequence continues at coordinate 33,820 of CAZSRQ010000005.1, read as the reverse complement.
AAAGGGCATTTGAAGGATGATAAAAATGTCACTCTTTTGGAACTTCATCTTCCATTACCAGGGGCTGGAATTTTGGATGCGAAGCTAATTCCGACGATTATTGAGACGGCCCACAAAAGTTTTTTGGAGCAGTTATTGGAAATTGAGAAAAAGTTATAACCACATTTTTATTTCTATGTTCTCAATCTTGAAACCCTCCTCGATCGATGTCATTCATTACTCCTCCCTGACTTGCAGAAATGGCTCGATATTCCTCCTCCGAAACTATCCGAATCTTATCAACCGAGTGATGATTTCCCGAATAGGCATCCCGGCTCACAAAGCCTTGGATATGAGTCGCGTCTTCTGAAAAAGCGGCATAACTACGGTGATTTCCCATATCGATGACAAGGGTAGAGTCCCGATAATCACGCTTCAAAGTAATAGGAGAACGAAATTTTTGACCTCTTCTAATTTGATCCCGATAGAAGTTGACCTGATTTCCGGAGACATGTTCTTGAAAAAATCTCAAATCCCCTAATCTAAAATAGGCGGAGACCGTGACAAAATTGATAGGACGATCATTGGGCCACAAAAAAATAATATCTGGCAATTCTTTTCCGTCCCTGAGCTTCAGCGTGGAAGGGAGTTCTTTCTCCGACAAATGTCGAAAGTAAGCGGTTCCATCCTTCTCTCTTGTCAAAAATTTAGAGTAAAGATTTTCTCTCTGTATCGTTGCCACCAAAGCTTCTCGAACCTCTTCCACAAAAGGAATTCCAGTTTTTCCTTGTTTTGCCAACCGTCTTGCATAAAAAGCAGTCAAAGTTTCTAGCAATGTAAACTGCTCTATCAGCGAAGCCTCTTTCAAACTTCTTAAAAGAGTCAACTCTTCCCGAACTGAATCAGAAACGTCATTGAGTTTTTCCAGACTTTGTATTTTCGCATCAATCTTGTTTATTGTTAAAGAGCGGAAATCTTTTGCAGCATCGGCCGTCAGCTGCTTGGTAGTTGAACTTCCCCCGCCAACGCCCAAATGAATGACGACTCGATCACCCTCACTGAATGGGACAAGATTTCCATGCACACTAACCTCTTTTCCATCAGGGGTGAGAAGAGTCATCTTCTCCGGTTCTACCCGAGTTAAAGTCCCCTCCATCCCCTTGGAGCTTGGAGGGGTATCTTCAGTCACAGCCGTAATCCAAGCCGGCCTTTTTGGACTATTTTCGGTGGATATTGTGATCGGAGAAGGATCAGTTATTTCGTCCAAAAGAGCAGATTTATCCCTAGAAAGAGTAGGGTGCGAAGGACGTAAAAGATCTTTCAATCTTTTGATTTCTGTTCGAGGATCAAAAATCTTAACCGTTTCCTGAAAAACAAATCTTCCAAAAACCGGAAAGAAAGTTTTTAAAGAAACGTTTTTTCCCGATTTTAAAAAACAGATCAAGCTGATCAGATCAGCTCCAAACCCAAACAGGCCGGCACCCAATGTTAAACCGAATTCCCATTTCTCAGCTTTTTTACCGGAAAACATTTCCCTCCCTGTGGAAAGACCATAAGCACCCTCTATAAGACAGGGAAAATTTCCGACACAGGGTAATAAATTAAAAAGCAACTTACCGGTATCCGCAAGACCACTGAAAAAAGTTCTCCCCGTGGAGAGCTTTTTCAAAATGTTCCCATACATCATGATTCGTGGAATGACAAAATTGGGAGACTCTCTTATGACAATCCTCGCCACCCGAATCGCATTCACTGCAATTTTATCTTCAATTTGACCAAGAGAAGACGAAGAAAAGGAAAAAGGGGCCTGTCCAATGGGAAAAAAATAGATACTCATGGTTTTTATCAGTATCGACCTGTATTCCCGGAGGTTGCTTAATTATTTGAATTTTCGGGTTCCACTCACCTTTTTAGGCTGATCAAGAGAATCAGGAAGATTCCTCTGATGATACTCCTGCAACGTTTTCACCTCGAGCGGCTTGGACTGAAGTGCTTCAATCGCAGAAGCAGCGGCATTTGCAGCAGCAGTGGTGGTAAAATACGGAACACTATATTCAAGCGCGGTTCGGCGAATCGAGTAGCTATCGAGCGTAGAAGTTCTTCCGAACGGGGTATTAATCACCATCGCGATTTTGTATTCTTTCAATTCATCGACAATATGCGGTGATCCTTCCGCCACTTTATTGATCAGGCGGACTTCAATGCCAAACTTTGCCAGATATTCTGCGGTTCCGCGGGTTGCGACTAATTGAAATCCCATCTGGCTCAAGCGTCGAGCGGAATCGACGATGGCTGGTTTATCTTGATCATTCACCGAAATAAAAACCGTTCCGGAAGTGGGGATTTTTGTATAAGCGCCGAGCTCTGCCTTCGCAAATGCGCATCCAAAGTCATTTGCAATCCCCATCACCTCTCCAGTGCTTTTCATTTCTGGCCCGAGGAGAATATCCACTCCGGGGAATTTCGTGAATGGAAGAACCACTTCTTTGACCGATAGAAAATCGGGAATGATCTCTTTTTCAAATTTTTGCGATTTCAAACTTTTTCCGACCATCGCCAAAGAGGCAATTTTCGCAAGGGGGCGGCCAATCGCCTTAGAAACGAATGGGACAGTTCGCGACGCACGTGGATTGACTTCAAGAACAAATATCTCCCCGTTCTTCACCGCGTACTGAACATTCATCAATCCTACCACTTTCAACTCTTTCGCCATTAAAACCGTTTGTCGTCTGATTTCATCGAGAATCGTTTTGGAAAGTGAGTGCGGAGGTAAACAGCAAGCGGAGTCGCCCGAGTGAATCCCCGCTTCTTCAATATGTTCCATCACTCCGCCAATGATCACCTGTTTTCCATCACAGACACAATCGACATCCACCTCAATCGCCGATTCCAAAAAGCGATCGATCAAGATTGGATGATCTCCGGAAACCAGCGCTGCCTCAGTCATATAGCGCTTCAACGTTTTTTCATCGTACACAATCTCCATCGCCCGCCCCCCTAAAACATAGGAGGGTCGAACCACCACCGGATATCCGATTTTATTCGCTGCGCGGACCGCCTCTTGAAAAGAACGAGCAGTTCCATTCGGCGGTTGCCGTAATTTCAGCTTCTGCAACATCTTCTGAAATCGTTTTCGGTCTTCCGCGCAATCGATACTATCGGGAGAGGTTCCAAGAATTCGAAATCCTGCTTTTTGAATCGCATGCGCAAGTTTCAGCGGAGTTTGTCCACCAAATTGGACGATGACTCCATAAGGCTTTTCATTTTCCAAAATCGCCAACAGATCTTCTTCGGTGAGCGGCTCGAAATAAAGTCGATCGGAGGTATCATAATCAGTCGAAACTGTTTCAGGGTTGCAATTCACCATAATTGTTTCATAGCCAGCTTTACGAAGCGCAAAGCTTGCATGGACGCAGCAATAGTCAAATTCAATTCCCTGACCGATTCGATTTGGACCTCCGCCCAAGATCACCACTTTTTTCTTTTTGGTTGGATACGAATCATCTTCGGAATCGTAACTACTATAAAAATAAGGGGTATAGGCCTCAAACTCTGCCGCACAGGTATCGACTCGTTTGTAGACCGGTTTGATTTTTTGTTTTTTACGAAGTGCGCGGATTTGCGGTTCAGTTTTTTTCCAGATCGTCGCTAAGCGTCGATCTGAAAAGCCCATCTCTTTCGCAATCTGTAGGGGCGAAGCATTTGCCGTTGCAATTGCACTTTCGTTTGATCTAGAGGGCAAATGCTTCGCCCCTACTTTCGCCAACTGTTTCTCAAACTGAATAATCTCTTCAATGTGCCCCAAAAACCAGGGGTCAATATGCGTGAGTTGATGAATCTCTTCTAACTTCATTCCGCGGCGAAACGATTCGCCAATCACCCAAAGCCGATCAGCTCGGGGAGTTTTTAACCGCTCACGAAGCTCGGCAGGAGAGATTCGCCCGTTTTTCGACACGAGGGGATCAAAACCATATCTGTCGGTCTCAAGCGACCGCATCGCCTTTTGCAACGACTCTTTGAAAGTTCTCCCAATCGCCATTACCTCGCCAACCGATTTCATCTGCGTCGTCAGCCGATCATCGGCCCCCTTGAATTTTTCAAAGGCGAACCGTGGAATTTTCGTCACGACATAATCGAGTGTCGGTTCAAAGCAGGCAGGAGTATATCGAGTAATATCATTCTGGATTTCATCGAGCGTATAACCGACCGCCAACTTCGTCGCTATTTTTGCAATCGGAAAACCGGTCGCCTTACTCGCAAGTGCAGAACTGCGTGAAACACGCGGATTCATTTCAATCGCCACCACTTTTCCATTTTTTGGATTCATCCCGAATTGGATATTCGACCCGCCGGTTTCAACTCCGATCTCGCGAATAATCGCAATCGAGGCATCCCGCAAAAGCTGATATTCTTTGTCAGTCAGGGTTTGGATCGGCGCCACGGTAATCGAATCACCGGTATGAACCCCCATCGGATCAAAATTTTCAATCGAGCAGACAATCACAACATTATCTTTTTTATCCCGCATCACTTCGAGCTCAAACTCTTTCCAGCCGATCACCGATTCTTCGACCAAAAGTTCTCGGGTCGGAGATTGATCGAGACCATAGCGAACCAGTTCACGATACTCGGCGAGATTGTGCGCAACGCCACCCCCCGTTCCACCGAGTGTAAAGGCGGGGCGAATAATCACCGGAAATCCGATTTCATTGATCACCTGAAGTGCCTCTTCCATCGAATGCGCAAGGCCCGATTTCGGAACCGCGACCCCAATCTTTTCCATCGCTTTCTTAAACTGCGAGCGATCTTCCGCTTTATGAATCGCGGGAAGTTTTGCTCCGATCAATTCAACATTATATTTTTCTAAGACTCCCATCTTTCCAAGATTCACCGCAATGTTGAGAGCAGTCTGACCACCCAACGTAGGAAGAATCGCTTGCGGACGTTCTCGTTCAATAATTTTTTCAACCATCTCGGGAGTAATCGGTTCGATATAAGTCGCATCGGCAAAATCAGGATCGGTCATGATCGTGGCAGGATTCGAGTTCACTAGCACCACTTCATACCCCTCTTCGCGCAAAGCTTTCACCGCTTGGGTTCCCGAATAATCGAATTCGCATGCCTGGCCGATCACGATCGGCCCGCTTCCAATGATTAAGATTTTTTTAAGGTCTGTACGTTTTGGCATATAAAGTCTTTCTGCTTTGATCTCCTCCTCTTAAGATTAAGAGGAGGACTGGAGGAGTTGTGAAGAGCAAGCATGGTGCAGATTTCCCACTTTTCACAACTCCCCCAGCCCCTCTTAATCTTAAGAGGGGGGAACACTTATTCTTCAATCATCTTCCGAAACCTCTCAAACAGATAAAGCGAATCATGCGGCCCCGGAGAGGCTTCCGGATGATATTGCACAGAGAAAAATTTTCTTTTCAGATCGGCCAATCCTTCGACCGTTTTATCGTTCAAGTTTAGATGCGTTACTTGCGTCAAACCTTTTAACGATTTTTCATCGGCGGCAAATCCATGATTCTGGGCGGTGATTTCGACTTTGCGGGTGGAAAGATCCATCACTGGCTGATTTCCCCCTCGATGCCCAAACTTCATCTTATAAGTTTTCGCCCCCAAAGCGAGCGACATGATTTGATGACCAAGGCAAATTCCAAAAGTCGGAATTTTTCCCAAAATCTGTGAAACACTTTCAATCCCCTCGGTGACTGCGGCTGGATCACCCGGACCATTCGATAGAAAAACTCCATCCGGATTCAAATCAAAGATTTCTTTTGCCGAGGTAGATGCGGGAACTACGGTCACATCAAATCCAGTGTGGACAAGGTTGCGGAGGATATTGCGTTTAATCCCGAAATCGTATGCGATAATCCGTAGGGGCGAATCTTGTTTTCGCCCCTTTTTAAATGTGCCACCTCTGTTGTGGGCGAATACAAGATTCGCCCCTACATCATCATTTTCTTTTTCCAATTCCCAAACCCCTTCTTTCCATTCATAAGCTTTCTTACAACTCACCTCTTTCGCCAGATTCATCCCTTCGATCGTTGGAAGTTTTTTCGCCTCCCGTTTGATTTTCGCCGGATCAAAATCACCGATGGCCAAAATTCCAGACATCGCCCCTTGATCGCGCAGATGCTTCACGAGCGAGCGGGTATCGATTTTTTCGAGTGCGGGAATTTTATTTTTTTTCAGATAATCGGAAAGCGTTTCTTTAGAACGAAAGTTGGACGGCCGCGGATTATAATCTTTCACAATCAGTGCAGCAACTTGAGGAACTTCCGATTCGAGATCTTCGAAATTCACCCCATAATTTCCGATTTCGGGATAGGTCATGCAGACCATCTGCCACTTATAGGAAGGATCGGTCAGAATCTCCTGATAACCGGTCATCGAGGTGTTGAAAACCACCTCTCCAACGGTGTTAAAGGAATCTTCCTCTTCTTCATAACCGAAAGAAAGTCCTTCAAAAGAGGTTCCATCTTTTAAAACGAGCAATGCTTTTGTCATAAGACTATCCTTGAGCTTGCCCCCGAAGGGAATAAACAATTTTTCCATTCACCAGCGTATATAAAATTTTTCCCGGCAACTTCCAGCCGGCAAACGGCGAATTTCTGCTTTTTGAAAAACTTTTATTTAAATCATATTTCGAAACACTCTCCGCAGAAAAAATCACGATATCGGCCGGAGCCTTTTTCGACAGAGTTCCACGGCCGAGCTTGAATATTTTTGCCGGACGATTCGTCAACAACTCGATCATCCGGTTGAGCGAAATTGTTTTTTCATTCACCAGCTTGAGAGCGAGAAGAAATGCGGTTTCAAGGCCGATAATTCCGCACGGAGCCTCCTGAAATCCAACCTCTTTATCCGAGGTAGAATGCGGCGCATGATCGGTGGCAATCGCATCAATCGTTCCATCGGCCAACCCTTTTTTGATCGCCTGAACATCTTCTTTCGTTCGAAGCGGCGGAGCCATTTTCGTGTTCGGATCATACCCTCGGCACGCTTCATCGGTTAAGCTGAAATGATGCGGAGTGACTTCGCAGGTCACTTTTACTTTTCTTTGCTTTGCTTCTCGAACCAACTCAACCCCACGAGCAGTGCTGAGATGTGCAATATGAATGGGGGAATCAGTAAGTTCTGCTAAAGCAATATCTCGGGTAATGATGACATCTTCTGCTTCATGCGGAATTCCGGCGAGTCCCAGCTCAGTCGAAACAAACCCCTCGTTCATCACCCCTTTTCCGATCAAGTCGGAGCACAAGCAATGGCTGACAATCGGCAGATCAAAGCTTTTCGCATATTCGAGGGCGAGCCGCATCATTTGAGAATTCTCAATCGTTTTTCCATCATCCGATAAAGCGACACAACCTTGTGCTTTCAGCTCTCCAATTTCGGCGAGCTCTTTTCCTTCGAGATTTTTTGTGACTGCACCGATCGGGAAAACATTTACAAAGCCGGCCTCTTTCGCTTTTTTAATAATGGAGGAAGTGACCGCCCCGTTATCATTGACCGGATTTGTATTCGCCATGCAGCAAACCGAGCTGAATCCGCCCGCTGCGGCAGATTGGCTTCCGGTCAGAATCGTCTCTTTGTATTCAAAACCTGGTTCGCGAAAATGGACATGAAGATCAATAAAACCGGGAGCCACAATCGCCCCTTTGGCATCGATCTTTTCTGCTGTTTTGGAATCGGTGATTTTTTTGCCGATTTCAGCAATTAATCCATTTTCGATCACGAGATCGAATCGTCCATCGATTTTGTTTTCAGGATCAATGACTCTTCCGTTTTTGATAATTAATTTATTCATAGCCAACCTAGCTTTAGTTCCAAAAATTTCCTTACTCATAAAACTTTCCCCCTTTGTAAAAGGGGGATTAAGGGGGATTTATTGCTAGGATTAAGATAGGTATTCTCAATTAACTCCTAGCAATAAATCCCTCCCAACCTCCCTTTTTCAAAGGGAGGAGCCAAAACTCAGTCATCTCTCACTTCCCCAATTGATAAAAAACCCGATTCTGTTTTTTCAAAACCAACTCATGCCTCTGCCCATCCCGCGGGGTAAAATATCCCAGTTCTTTTACATGATACATCGAGCCATCGTTTAATCCTTGAAGCAAAGAAAAAGCTCCATCCCCCTTTGCATCAAAGGAGATTTTTTTCTGCTCACCCGCTTTCAATTGCCCAGACCAGATTTCATCCGATCCGGCAAATAGATGCAGATCTTCTTTCACCGCTTCTGTTTCATTGGTTAACCAGACAACATTGGAAGAACAGGCAGACAAAAAACAAAACAGACATAAAATGAGAGTAATTTTTTGTTTCATTCCCCTTTTCCCAATAAATATAAAATCGCCATTCTCACTGCGATTCCGTTTGAAACCTGATCGAGAATCAGCGAATGTTCTCCATCGGCTACTTCGGGAGAGATCTCCACTCCGCGATTCACCGGACCTGGATGAAGAATGAGCAGATCTTTTTTGCATGATTTCAGTTTCGTTTTATCAATTCCGTAAAAACGGGAATATTCTCTTAAACTTGGGAATGGAGAAATCCCGATTCTCTCTTTTTGGATTCTGAGGACAATCAAAACATCCAGATCAGAAATCCCCTCTTTCAAATCAGAGCTCACTTCCACCCCATATTCTTCAACTTCAGCAGGGAGAAGAGAAAATGGGGCAATCAATCGCACGACCGCCCCCATTTTTTTAAAGAGATAAATATTCGATCGTGCCACCCGCGAATGCGCAATATCACCCAAGATCCCGACTTTCAACTTCTTTACCGTTTTTTTCTTTTCCAAAACTGTAAAAAGATCGAGCAAGGCTTGCGTTGGATGTTCATGAATTCCATCTCCCCCATTAATCACCGAACATTTTAAAATCCCGGATAGTCTTAAAGGAAAACCACTCTCGGATGCACGAACAACAAGAATATGCGGATGCATCGCTTCTAAAGTTCGCGCGGTATCAATTAAAGTCTCCCCTTTGGAAAGAGAAGTCCCTTTTTTGGAAAAATTAATTACATCGGCGGAAAGCCTCTTTCCGGCTATTTCAAAGGAGGCGCGAGTGCGCGTGGAGTCTTCTAGAAAAAGATTGATCACCGTTTTTCCACGAAGGGTTGGAACTTTTTTAATATCTCGACTAATCACCTCTTTGAAAGAAGTAGAGGTTTGCAGAATCTCTTGAATTTCTTTCAATTCAAGATCTTTCGTTGAGAGAAGATGTTTTTGGTGAAATGCAGTCATATTTTTTTTCGTTTTTCCGAATAATCATCTTTCAAAACTAGCACCTTTTCAGCTTCATCCGTCTCCTCAAAACAAACCTTCACATTTTCATCCGGACGAGCCTTGTAAGTTAAACTGACATAGTTGGGCTGAATCGGAAATTCTCTTCCTCCCCGATCGACCAAAACCGCCAACTCAATAAATCGGGGGCGACCAAAATCAATCAACGCATCCATCGCGGAGCGAATTGTCCGTCCGGTGTACAAAACATCATCGACCAAAATCACCCCCCAATTTTCGATAGAGATCGGGATTTCTGTCTTTTTCATGATCGGGATTTTTAAAGCGGTTGAAATATCATCCCGGTAAAGATTGATATCGAGTGAGCCCAAAGCAACCTTTGATTTTAGTTTTTTATCCAATTGCTCTTTTATTTTCTGGGCTAGAATCACGCCACGAGTCTGAATTCCGACGAGAAGAATTTCAAAAAACGGAGAATGCACTTTCAAAATCGAAGCAGCGATTTTCTCGATCGCTTTTTCAACCTCTTTTTCAGTCAGTAGAGTTTTCATAAAAAAAAACCCCCGCTTTTGACGGGGGTTTTAGCAAAATAATTTTTTGAGTTGGAATTTGAATTTCATAGTTGCACTTAAAGTCTAAAGAAAATTTTTGGTGGTATAGCTTACCGACTGAAAATGTCAATAGAGTTTTGGGATTTAAGTGAAACATTCAAACAAAAACAATTTTTTCTATTCAAGCCATTTATATTATCGGATAAAAAATTGTTTTAAGCCTGCTACAAATTGCTGCGAAAAAATTTGAACCTGCTGACTCCAAGATCCTTCAGGGTAATATGAAAGGTTTTCGCCCCCACAACCCATAATCTTTCATTAGCATACTATCAAATAAAGCACTGATCACACCCTCTTTTGATGGTAATGCTGGGGTACACATTTTCTCTCCACTATCAATTTGTAAACCTCATTTTTTAAAAAAGTTTTTGGTTCAAAAGTTAACGAATTCGCTCTTTCTTATTCCTATTCTTTTGTTCCTGTTTTATTATTCCTGATTTCTACGTTTACAACTCTCGTTTTTTTTGGCATCTTTTTGATTCTACAATATGAAAACACAAAACTTGACCTGTTATTTCTATCTAATTGTAATCACTCTTTTTTTCTTGACTACTTTTTCGCATCCCATAGAAGCGAAATATGTCGTTCGTCCCCAAGACCGGGCGGTTCTTCACAACAATCAGGGGGTTGGCTTTCTTTATCAGCAGCATGACATCGATAAAGCGATCTTCGAATTTAAAACCGCCGTTGAAATTTCACCGGAATACGCGGAAGCGTGGAGCAATCTTGGAATCGCTTACAAGTTTAAAAAAGATTATAACGCGGCGATTGAAGCTTTCAACAAGGCAACCAAGATAGACAAAGAGTTTGCCGGAGCATGGACCGGCCTGGGAACAGTCTATAATGCGTTGAAAGACTACAATAAAGCGATCAGCTGCTTCAAAAAAGCGAATAGCAGCGATAAAAAGTATGCGGATGCCTATTACAATTCGGGGCTTTCCTATAAGGAGCTGGGGAATTTGCCTGAAGCGATCAAAAATTTCAAGAAAACGACTGAAGCGAATCCGGATCATTATCTCGCCTCAATTGAGTTGGGTCAGATTTACCTTTCTGAGGGAAAATATGAAGATGCCCTCATTCGTTTCAAGGTGGCGGTAGAAACAAATCCCAAAAGCACCGAAGCATGGTTTGGTCTTGCCGATTTATACCAAAAACAAAACAATCCTTCCAAAGCGCAGGAGGCACTCAACCGGGCTTTGGCAACCCAGCCAAATAGTGCCAGCGCCCATATTGCCCTAGGATCGCATTATCTCAATGAAAAAAACCTGCCTCTGGCAAGAGAAGAGATCAGAAAGGCGAAAGCACTTGATCCAGACGACCCACTGATCATTTATAATCTGGCTCTTGTCGACTTTACAGAAGGGGATAATGCAAGAAAAAATGGTTCGGCGGCCAATGCAGCTGCTTTCTATAGAAAAGCGATTGCGGGATTTCAGCAAACTCTTCAATTGAGTCCGAGCTATACAGATGCAGCTTATAATATCGGTTATGCTTATCATCGCTTGGGGGAAAAAGAGAAAGCCAAAGAATCATTTCAAAAAGCGTTAAAAATTGACTCTAACCATATCAGAACCCTCCTCGCCCTCGGGATTTTGGAAGGGGAAATGGGAAATACGAACGAGGCAAAAAATCTGCTTTGCCGTTTTATTCGCGAAGCTCCCTCTGGTTTTGATCAGGAAAAGAAAAATGCATCGAATTTAATCGGAGGGTGTGAAAAATAAATGCAGAATACAGGAGACAGAATACAGAAATCAGAAGAAAATATTTTTTCTTTTATTCTGTCTCCTATCTTCTGACTCCTGTATTCTCTCTTCATCATGCCCCAACTTACAGTCAAAAATCTTAAAAAGAACGACGAACGGATTTTCAATCTTCCCCAAGACAACATCACCCTTGGCCGAATTGGAGCCTGTGATGTTGAATTGCAAGACAAAAGCATTTCCAGAAAACATGCGGAGATTATCCGGGAGGGGGATGATTATTTTCTGATCGATTTGAAAAGTGGAAATGGCACAATTCTCAACGGAAAAAAAATCCGCCCGATCGAAAAACATCTGCTCCGCCCGAATGACGTCATCAAAATTGAAGACTTTGAAATTCATTTTTCAACTTTAGAAGAAGCTCTCAGTGAAGCGGTTGAAGAAGATACCGACACCGATATTATCGAAGTGAAGATGATCAAAAAAGTGCTCGGCGCATTAAATAAAGACATTGCTCCGAGCCTTGAAATTTTGAATGGCCCTGCCCAGGGGAAAAAAATATTTTTCACCCAAGATCTCCAGGAAGTCGACATCGGCCGGGATCCTAAAAGTGTCTTCCCGATTGATGATCCTGTCATCTCCAGAAATCATGCAAAACTGGTCCGCAAATGGGGAGGAATCGTTTTACTCGATCTCAACAGTCGAAACGGTTGTTTTGTGAACAATGAAAAGATTCATGAAAAACTTCTAAGAGACGGCGATAAAGTAATGCTCGGAACCGTCAAGCTTCTTTATCGCAATCCGCAGGATATCAATATCGAGGCGATCGGCCAGGAAATTTCCCGCAAAAAACAGGAAGCAGCTCTCAAAGAAGCGGAGCTGATGGAAGTGAAGAAAAAGAAGCTTGAAGAAATGCAAGAGGCGGAACGACTTGAGAGGGAAGAAGCAGAACGCCAGGCCGAAGAAGAGGCTCAAAAAGCGGAAGAGCCCGAAGTAAAACCTGCCCTTGAACCAATCTCAGCCCCTGAACCAACCCCTCCTGAAGCCCACATTCCACTAAGTGCCAAAAGACCTTTAGAGCTTTTTCAGGCTGGTAAACTAGGGCTTTCTCTTTTTGAAAAAGTCTTGATTGGAGGAGGAATTTTGATTCTCCTACTCGCCTTCATCGCCGCTATTTGGGTATTAATTTAGGATTTTACCCTATTAGGCCGCCTGCCTCGCCAACGCCACCCGCGCTATCGGCTGAATACGCAAATTTTCGGAAAGCTCTTGGTATGAAAGAACTGCCAGCTGAGGAAACTCCAGCTCAATGATCTTGCGGAAATAACGCCGAATTTCGGCGGTCGTCAAAATCACCGGAGGACGGGCTCCGGGTGGAAATGGATGCGAGGCGATTTCTTTTCCGACTGCCTCCACAATCTCTTGGGTCATTTCAGGTTCCAGGGCGAGGTAATTCCCTTTTTCAGTGCTCCTAATTGCATTTCGAACCATATCTTCAATTTCAGGGTCGAGCAGGTAAACCGCCAGGGTATTCGAATGGCCGGCATAACGATGGGTGATATAACGTTTGAGCCCGGCACGGATATGCTCTGTCAGCATCAAGGTGTTTCGCTCTACCTCTGCCCATTGCGCCAAAGTTGAAAAAATCGATTTCAAATCCCGGATCGCAATTTCTTCCTGGACGAGACGCTGGAAAATTTCGGAAAGTTGCAGAACCGTAATCACTTTCGGAACCAACTCTTTTACCAAGGCTGGATGTGATTTTTCTAATTCATTGAGCAAGGTCTGAATTTCCTGAAGACCGAGAAATTCATGCGCCTGTTTTCTGAGGATGTAGGAGAGATGGAGGATCAGATACTCCGCCACATCCCACATTCTAAAACCGGCCTGAACGGCAGTTTCTTTGTGTTCTTCGGCGATCCAGGTGACAATCGATCCATCGATGGGATGGATCGTTTCAACCCCTTTAATATTAAAGAGAGACAACTGTTCCAACGGCTCTCCGACGAGGATACAACCCCGATAAATCTTCCCTTTGGCAACCGGCACCTCGCTGATATTGATAATATAGCTTTCCGGTTCCATATCGACGTTTTGACCACGAACCTGAATGCCGGGAAAATTCACTCCAAGCTCATAATAAAGACCGTGGCGTAAGAGAGGAATCAGCTCATTGATAAATCTTCCACCATCCTGGGTGTCGTCCACCCAAGGGATGATCGCTTCACCGACTTCAAGAGAAATCGGGGCTGGCATGATAAATGGGAGAACATCCCCATGCTTCTCAATCGCCTTTTTGACCACCTGCTCTTTCGGCATTTCGGCGATCTCTTTCGTTTCAACTTTTTTGGCTTTCAACAAGAAATAGGCAATTCCTCCCAAGATTGCCGACAAAATCAGAAACGGGGCATGGGGCAATCCGGGAATCATCGCCAAAATGAAAAGAAGAATACCGGCAATGATGATCGCTTTGGGATAGGCGGTCATCTGGCTGACAATTTCTTTTCCCAGATTCGACTCTTTGGTTTCAGAAGCAACGCGGGTCACCACGATACCGGCAGAAACGGAAATCATCAGTGCCGGAATTTGTGCGACCAGCCCATCTCCGATGGTCAGAAGGCTATAGGTTTCAATCGCCTCGGGAAAAGGCATTCCTCTTTGAACCACTCCGATAATAAATCCACCAATCAGGTTGACGATCGTAATGATAATCCCGGCGATCGCATCCCCTTTGACGAATTTCATCGCACCGTCCATCGCTCCATACATTTGCGCTTCCCGTTGAAGGGTGGATCGACGTTCCATCGCCTGTTCCATGTTGATGATCCCGGCACGCAAGTCGGCATCGATACTCATCTGCTTTCCAGGCATCGCATCCAACGTAAATCGGGCGCCGACTTCAGACACACGCTCGGCCCCTTTGGCGATAACGATAAAATTGACCAAAGTGATGATGATAAAAAGAATAACCCCAACGACGTAATTTCCACCGACCACGAAGTTACCGAAAGCGTGAATCACCTCTCCGGCATGTCCCTCAGAAAGAATTAAACGGGTCGCCGCGATATTCAGAGAAAGTCGGTAAAGAGTTGTGATCAGAAGGATGGTCGGAAAAGAGGCAAGTTTCAGTGCATCGGTAATGTAGAGAGCGACCAGGATAATCAACACGCTCAACGTAATGTCGATCGTTAAAAGGATGTCGACCAGCCAGGCTGGAAGAGGAATAATGACCAATCCCAAAACGACAAGCACAAGCGCTGCGAGAACAAGATCGATATACTTGCTGATGAGATCGTTAATATTTCCGAGTTTGAGTTTTGAAAGCATTCCGTGGAGGGTTGGGGGTCGGGGGTTGGGAGTTGGGAGATTTTAATCTCTACCCCTAACCCCTGACTCCCAACTCCTAACTTTTTTTATGTTCTATATTCCGCATTCAACTTCACATATTCAGTCGTTAAATCACTGACCCACACGCCAAACTCCCCTTTTCCCTGCTTCAGGTCAATCGTCACTTTAAACGCCCGATTTTTCATCACCTCATGGGCTTGGCGCTCGGTTTCTGCTCCGGTAGAAATACCTGCGGCAGCCACCCTCACTTTATCATAATATATATCGACACGGGAGGGGTCAAAGGTTGCGTCTGAATAGCCAACCGCTGCAATTAATCGACCCCAATTCGGATCTTCACCGAAAAAAGAGGTTTTAACCAGCTGAGATCTCGCAACCCGATAAGCAATCGTTTTCGCCTCTTGACTATTCTTGGCATTTTTAATCAGGATTTCGACGACTTTAGTCGCCCCCTCCCCATCTTCCACTATTTTAAGGGCGAGGGACTTCGCAAGTTTTGTCAGGTTTTTCTCAAAACTTTCGAGATCTTTTTTGGATAATTTTTTGGGAGGATTCCCCGCCAGCCCGTTCGCCAAAATCATCGCGGTATCATTCGTCGACATATCCCCATCGACACTAATCCGATTAAAGGTTGATTCGACCACTCGATTAAATAAGGATTGGAGAGTTTTCGCCTCGATCGCCAAATCGGTCATAAAATAACCAAGCATCGTCGCATGTTTTGTGGAGGGACCTTTCATTGCCGGCTCAATCATTCCTGCCCCTTTGGCAAAACCGACTAAAGTATACTCAGCCCCTTTCACCCGATCTTTTAATCCATCGATTTTGACAAATTGATCGGTGGTGATAATCGCCTCTGCTGCCTGGGGGAGATTGTCGGAAGAAAGTGTGGCAACCGCTTTTTGAACTCCAGGTGAAATTTTATGAATCGGAAAAGGAACCCCGATTTTTCCGGTCGACGAAACATAGACCAGACTTGGAGAGAGATTCAAGGCAGTCGCCGTGATCTTCACCATCTCTTCGGCCGCTTTCATTCCCGCTTTACCGGTTGCCACATTCGCATTTCCGCTATTGATAATAATCGCCTGGGCTTTACCTGATTTGATCTGTTTTAAACCGAGAAGAACCGGAGCCGCTTTCAGTCGATTCGAGGTAAAAGCTGCCGCAATCGTACAGGGGACTTCAGAATAAATAATCGCCAAATCGAGTTTGTTCGGATTTTCTTTGATTCCGGCATAAACGCCGGCGAATTGAAAACCTTTGATTTGAGTTGGAATCGCCATCGTCTCATTTTCCTCCTTCCTTAAGAAGGATTCTTATGAATGACAATGAGGAAAAAAGTAAAGGATCTTTTGAAATATTGGGGAAAGATTTTACGACGAGAAGATCAGAGGATATCTCGCACTTCGCCCCCCTGAATTTTCCGAAGTGATCTGCCCCCACTTGACCAGACAGATTTAAAGACGTTGGGAGAGAGCTCAAGCAGGCCAGCCAATTCATATGTGGTTCTTCTTTTTGTGCGAAATCATACAATCATTGGCAGATGACTAGCTCAGAAAAACAAAGATATTGACTATCTTTTAGAGCTATATTTACACTGTAAATATGAATGATCTTCGCTTTGAATGGGAGGAAAAGAAAAACAAGCAAAATATTCAAAAACATGGAATATCTTTTGAGGAAGCACAGACTGTATTTCTCGACGAGAATGCCTTGCGATTTTTTGATCCCGATCATTCCCAAAATGAAGATCGATTTATTATGCTTGGCCTAAGCTTCAAGATGAGAGCTCTGGTCATATGTCATTGTTATAGGGAAAATAATACCGTCATTCGAATCATATCGGCAAGAAAAGCGGATAAACGCGAATCAAAAGACTATTGGAGGTAATGCTTATGAAGTCTCATTACGATTTCTCGAAGATGAAGGGAGAGAAAAATCCCTATCTCTCCCGACTGAAACAACCTATCACCATCCGGTTAGACAAGGGAACCGTCTCTTATTTTAAAACGCTCGCAACTGATCTCGGCATGCCCTATCAGAACCTCATCAATCTATATTTACGGGAATGCGCTCTTCATCATAAGAAGCTCAAGCTTAAGTGGGCATCATGAAAAAGGGCGTTTCTTACTCTGCGAATCTTTTGACAAGAGGCTTTTCCGACAATCCGCCGACCTTTCAAAGCAATGAATCGATCAGAAAGATCAGAAGATGAACCTTTCAAAGCGACCCAGTCGGCTGAAAAGGTCAGTCGATCAACCTTGAATGCCAACAAGCCGCCCTTCGAGAGTCATCCTTCGACCTTTTACAAACGAGGATGAACCTTTCAAGTGAGCCGACTCTCCTGAGAGAGGCAAAAGATCCCCCTGTGTGGTCAGAGGATGGACCTCCCAGGTCGAAACATCGGTTTTAAAGAGATGAAACCGGTCCCCTGGGAGGTCTTCACCCCTTTTCTTACCTATACTATCCCCTCTTTTTGGGTTTTTTTCCCCCTTCGATCGAAGATCTTTCGGAGAGGTTCGAGGGCGGTCTCCATTCCGGGGAGATCTTTCGCCAACATTTGAGCCAACGCATACCCTTTGAGGATATTGCGGTAGGTATCGGAGCGGGCGGCCATCACGGTGCTTTCAAGAGCCTCGGTGAGCCCGGCAAGAGACTCATAAATCGGCTGCAGACTATCAGCCAAGCTTAAATCTTTTCGGGTTTCCGCAAGATCGATCACCGGTTTCGGAAAATAGGTCGGAAATTTTTCGAGCACGAGCAAGAACGAACGGCAGGCATCCATCGCCTCGTCGCTCACTTTCGCTAAACTTTGACGATCATCCGCCGATAAACTGAGCAAAAAGTTGAATTGACCCTTCAAATTCTTCACCGCCTCGAGCGCATCGCTCTTCTGCTTATCGGTGAAATCGGCGCTCACGAGATTTTCTTTGCCACTTCCCATAAAACCCTCTCTTTCCGGGGGGATCTCCCCTCATAAATAGGCTATCTTTGGAAGAAAAAAGGAACTTTTTCTCGTTCAAAAACAGCCGGTTAGAATTGTTTGGATGACTGGATATTTCATTAGGAAAATTGGCGGGGAGTGGCAAGAAAAAAGTTTTCTTTTTTCATTAAACCTTTAAAATAGGATGAGTCTTGACTAATGATTAGTTTTAGCTAATGTATGATTGTGAAGGTTAAATATTATCTAACTAACTCAAACCGATCCCCTGTCGAAGAGTTTTTAAAGCAACAATCTAAAGAAATCAGATCTGACTTTTTTGATGCAATCAATTTATTGGCGGCAGAAGAGGTTTTGACAATGCCTCTCAGTCGAAACCTCTCGAATATTTATAGAGGACTTCATGAGTTGAGACTGAAAGATGCAAGGGCTACCGTTCGAGTTTTCTATTTTATCAAAAAAGGAGAGGCAATTTATATCATTCACGCTTTTAAGAAGAAGAGCCAAGAGCTTCCTAAAAAAGAGTGGAGGCTGGTTCTAAAAAGAATAAAGGAGGTTTAGTAATGCCATGGAAAGAAAGAACTATTGAAGAACTTGCAGACTCTTTGGGTGTTCATCCAAATGAAGTGAGGGAAAAACAGCATCTTATTAGGCTGATTATGAAAGCGCGTAAGGCAAGGGGACTCTCTCAAGCAAATCTTGCAAAGAAAATAGGGGTCACTCAAGGACGGATTGCACAAATTGAGTCTGGAGTCGGAACTTCTAAAATTACTTTTGATATCCTTCTGAATATTTTAGGCATACTCGGGTATAATTTCAAAATCGTCCCTAAGAAAGTGGCTTAATAACGATTTTTATCAGTTCTTAACTGTTTGACTTTCAAGTTAAGAACCATGGCATTTCTTATACTTCTTCCCACTCCCGCAAGGGCAAGGATCATTTCGTCCCACCTTCTCAGTATCACTTTTCGCCACCTGAACCTCTTTTTGATTTTGAATATCCCCTCTTCCCATCATCATCGGCTGGCTCACTTTTTTGGGGAGGATTTCTACCGGCTGTTTTTCTTCGACCTGCACATGAAAAACTTTTTCAACCACCCCTTCGCCAAACTCTTTGATCATCGCCTCGAACATCGAGTAACCTTCCCGCTTGTATTCAACGATCGGATCTTTTTGGGCGTAGCCGCGGAGGCCAATCCCTTCTCTTAAGTGATCCATATTCAGGAGATGATCTTTCCAGAGGGTATCGAGCGTTTGAAGGAGGATCACTTTTTCAATATGACGAATCAATTCAGCGCCAATATTCTTCTCTTTCTGTTCATAAAAATCGATCGCTTGATGATAGATTTTCTCTCCGATTTCATCGGCGGTGTATTCCTGATTGGATTCGATTCCATTGAGTCGGAATCCAAAAACCTTCAAGGTTTTGTCGTTCAAGCCTTTTAAATTGAGCTCTTCTCCCTTATCGGGCTCAAACTCAAAGGCGATCTCTTCGGCAATTTTATCGATTGTGTCGGTGATTTTTTCTTTGCTGTCGACTCCCCCCAAAATTTCGCGGCGAAGTTTGTAAATGGTCGTTCTTTGCTGATTCATGACGTCATCAAATTCGATGACATTTTTTCGAAGATCAAAATTGTGCGCTTCGACCTTCTTTTGGGCATTCTCGATTGCTTTCGAAATCCAGGGGTGAAAAATCGGTTCATCTTCTTCCATCCCCAAACGTTCCATCATGTTGGAGAGTCGATCGGAGCCGAAAATACGCATCAGATCATCTTGAAGCGAAATATAAAAACGGGAAGAACCTGGATCTCCCTGTCTGCCGGATCTTCCGCGAAGCTGATTATCAATTCGGCGGGATTCGTGACGTTCAGTACCGATGATATGGAGTCCACCCGCTTCGATCACTTTTTTCTTCTCCTCTTCGCAAACTTTTTTGAATTCTTCTAAGGATTTTTGGAACTCTTCTCGGTTTCCATCTTTTTCCACTTTGGCTTTGCTTAAAAACTCAGGATTTCCTCCGAGCACGATATCGGTTCCACGACCGGCCATATTCGTCGAAATCGTCACCGCCTGATAACGCCCCGCCTGCGCCACAATCTCCGCCTCTTTCTCATGATGTTTGGCGTTGAGAACATGATGTTTGATTCCACGGCGGCTGAGCATTCCGGCAAGCAGTTCAGATTTTTCAATCGAGATCGTTCCGACAAGCACCGGCTGACCTTTTTTGTGACACTCTTCAATCTCGTTGATCACCGCCCTGAATTTTCCGTGCTCATTTTTATAAATCATATCCGCCTCATCTTTGCGGATCATAGGCCGATGAGTCGGAATGACCATCACCTCTAAATTATAAATCTTCGCAAATTCGGCAGCCTCGGTATCGGCGGTTCCGGTCATCCCTGAAAGCTTTTTGTACATTCGAAAATAATTTTGAAAGGTAATGGTGGCGAGTGTTTGGTTTTCGTTTTCAACTCGGACTTTCTCTTTCGCCTCGATCGCCTGATGAAGCCCGTCACTCCAGCGCCTGCCAGGCATGAGTCGACCTGTAAACTCATCAACGATAAGCACTTCACCCTCTTTCACTACATAATCAACATCTCTTTTAAAAAGGGTATGCGCTTTCAACCCTTGATTCACATGATGCAAGGTTTCCATTTGGGACGGATCGAAAAGGTTCTCGATGTTCAAAAGTTTTTCGACATGCGAAACCCCTGCCTCGGTTAGCACCACCGTTTTGCTTTTTTCATCGATCGTATAATCAGACTCTTTCTTAAGATTCGGGATCATCTGATTAATTCGATAGTATTTGTCGGTCGACTCTTCTGCCTGTCCGGAAATGATGAGCGGAGTTCTCGCTTCATCAATCAGAATACTATCGACTTCATCGACAATCGCATAATGGAGATCTCGTTGAACATAATGGGAAAGATCAAACTTCATATTATCGCGAAGATAATCAAAACCGAATTCGTTGTTGGTTCCGTAAGTGACATCGGCGCCGTAAGCTGCCTGCCTTTCTTCATCATTCAAGCCATGGACAATAATTCCAACTGAAAGCCCCAAAAACCGGTAAAGCTTTCCCATCCACTCGGCATCTCGTTTGGCAAGATAATCATTGACCGTGATGACATGAACCCCTTTTCCTTCGAGGGCATTCAGATAAACCGGAAGGGTTGCCACTAACGTTTTTCCTTCACCGGTTTTCATTTCAGAAATTTTACCCTGATGAAGCACAATTCCACCGATTAGCTGGGCATCGAAATGTCGCATTCCCAAAATTCGGATAGAAGCTTCGCGAACCACCGCATAAGCTTCAGGAAGGAGTGAATCGAGCGTTTCACCTTTTTGAATTCTTTCTTTGAAATGATTGGTTTTCGCGGCAAGAGCTTCGTCGGATAAAAGATGAATCTCTTTTTCAAGCTCGTTGATCTGGGCAACAATCGGTCGGATTTTTTTTATTTCCCGGTCATTTTTACTGCCAAAGATTTTGCGGAAGAGAAGATCGAAGATCATAGGGACGTTCTTTATCGCACAAAGAGCTCAACACTCAAATAGTTTCTTTATTAGTTCTTCGCGACTCAACTGAAAATGCTCAGAAACTTCAGATAAAATCGCGGCCAAAGTTCCCATCCGAAGAGAAGGGTGGAGCGGAATCGTAATATGATGTTCGCCTTTTCCGAAAGTGGTAAGACGCAAATGACTTCCCGTTTGCCGAACAGTTTCATATCCAAATACTTTTAAGGCTTGGGCTAAATCTTTTCCGGAGAGATCGCGTGGAAGTCTCATACAGCAATAACTTCCTCTTTGACAAAATGAAGTCGGATCATTTTTGGAGATTGACTTTCTTCAAAGTGACAATGAACCGCATCACGTATTTGACTATGAAGACCATTCAAATCATCGGCTTCAGTAAAAATAGGAACCCCTAAAGCACGCGCCACATATCCGCCTTCAGAGGCCTCTTCCACAAGAAAAATAATCTCATTCATATTCAAACCTTTTATTTCAGCAAAAACTTCATCGGATCGGTCGGAACACCGTCGACATGAACTTCATAATGAAGATGTGGGCCTGAAGAAGCACCCGTACTTCCTACTGCGGCAATTACCTGTCCTCGTCTTACCTTCTCCCCTTCTTGCACAAATACATTAGAGGTATGACCGAAAAGAGTCGCCACCCCATAACCATGATCGAGGACTAAAGCGTTCCCATATCCCCCTTTACGACCTGAAAAAGAGATTCTTCCATCAGCTGGTGCGTAAATTGGAGAACCATACGGGGCAGCAATATCAAGCCCTTCATGAAAAGTCGAAGCTCCACGGAAAGGGGCATTTCTAAATCCGAAATCACTCGTCACCCACCCTTGAACCGGCCAAATGGATGGGGTGGAAGCCCAATAAGAAAGTTTATCTTGGCTTAACTCATAGACTTCGTTGACCTTACTTTCGAGAGCCAAGGCATTTTCAGAAAGTTCATCAATTTTAAGATTTAAGCGAGCGTATAAGTTTTGAGGTTTTGCCAGATCAGAAGAATCGGAAAAGAAAGCACTATCGGTCGGTTTGGGAAGGCGGCTAATTTTCTCTAGGTATTTCCCAAAATCATCCCTTTCAGAAAGAGGACCCACCCCTATTTTCATTTTTCCTGACTCAACCCCCACCATCGATTCGAGACGGGTGGTAAACTGTTGGGTTCTTTTGATGGTTTCTTCCAAAGCCGAGATCTTGGAATTGACTTGGGAACGGTAAATTTCATCGGAATTCGATAAAGAAGCGACATTTTTCTTAGCCAGCTGACGATAGTAGACAAACCCCCAAGTCATGACTGTGGTAAAAATGATTAGAAGAGCCAAAGCGGTGATGGCAAAATGAACCGCCAGCTTGGGAAGATGAAACCTTTTAGACTCTAAATGATTCTCTGGAATTACTAAAATGTTATATTGACCCATCACTGACCCCCTTAAAAGCACCCTGTTTTATTTCAAGGCTTAAAAAACCACTCGTTTTATTTTAAGTAAAACGGAGTGAATATTGATTAGTAGATAGAAGGTAATGATAAACAGTATCAAAGGATGTCTAAAGGTGTCAACCGTTAAAACCTACCTAATTTCAACTAGTTGAGCTATAACAACTGTGATATTATCATCCCCTCCCCGCTCATTTGCCAGATCAATCAATTTCTCACATGCCTCTTTAACGGAGTACTTCTGAAGCATCGAGTTGATTTCATGATCTTCTACCAAATTCGAAAGCCCATCGGAACAGAGCAAAACCTTGTCCCCCCTTTGGAGATCTTTAATTTTCAGATCACTCTCGACGTCGGGCTGATAACCGACCGATCGGGTGATAATATTCTTTAACCGATGCCCCTTGGCATCATCAGACGACAAAATCCCTGCCTTAATCTGTTCAGTGACCAGAGAATGATCTTCTGTCACCTGTTCAATCTTATCTTGATGGACGAAATACCCTCTCGAATCACCGACATTGGCAATATATGCTTTTTCATCATGGATCAGAACCGCGACAGTCGTCGTTCCCATCCCTTTTAAAGCTTCATCATAAAGTGCCTGCTCAAAAATTCGTTCTCCGGCAACCTTGATCGCATATCGGAGCCGCTCACCATACGAGGTATCTTCGGAGTTGATCCCGCGAATCACCGTCGCTTCCGGGTTTGAGATCTGCTGAATCACCTCTTCAATCGTCGTGACCGCCATTTTGGAGGCAAACTCCCCCCCCAAATGCCCCCCCATTCCGTCTGCGACGACATAGAGCTGGAGATCATCATTCACCAAATAATGATCTTCATTTTGGGCCCTTTTTTTGCCGACATTTGAAAGTCCGTACGATGCAAGTTTCATCATTTTTGATTCTCTTTCACTTTCGTTCACAACGCTTCAAAAAATTATAGGGAATGGAACAAAACTTATCAATCTTTAAACACCTGCCAGATCCATCGATGAAATCAGCAAAGAAGGAGAACCGATCTTGAAACAAAACCGAAGATCGCTTCCGATTTTCTCGACCCGATTCATCACCTCTTTCAGGTTTCCAGAGAGCGCAATCTGTTTGATTGGGGTTGTGATTTCCCCTTTCTCAATCAAAAAACCTTGGGCACCGACCGAAAAATCTCCCGAAATCGGATCGGCGGTATGAATTCCGATTAATTCTGTAATATAAACCCCACGCTGAATCGACTGGACGAGCTGTTCAAAAGAAAGTTCCCCTTTTTCGATGAAAAAATTGGAATGACCAATTTGAGAGGGGCGTTTGATTCCCTCGCGAACAGAAGAACCGGTCGACTCGACTTTGAACTGGGCCGCATATTCGAGATCAAAAAGCGGCTGTTTAAAAACTCCCTGTTCAACCACCACGGTTCTTTGCTTTGAAATTCCTTCTCCGTCAAACGGAAAAGATCCTGCACCATCTTTTAACCATCCATCGTCAATCAAAGTCAGTTCTGCGGATAAAATTTGTTTATCTTGTTGATTGCAAAAAAGGGAACGTTTGCGGAGAAGATGATCGGCATAAAAACTGGGGGCGAGAACGTCTAAAATTTCGCTCGCTGTCAATGCGTCGAGCAAGACAGGACATTTTAAGGTTGGACCTGGTTTCGCTCCCAGATAACTCAACGCCTTCTTTGCCGCTTTTTTTCCGACTTTTTCGGGATTTAAGTTTTCAAAGAAACAGGAAAAATCAAACTCATGGGCCATTTCGGCTTCATTTTCATTTTCAGCCACCGCCATTAGAGAAAGAGTATTCATCGTTTTTTGATGATGCTTTTCGACTCCCCACGAATTCACCAAATAGACCTCATAAAACCCGGCTTCACAGCCGGCACCTCTGACCCGTTTTACTTTCGGATCAAAAGCAATTGCCGCCCTTTCAAGATCTAGCGCGGTTTTAATCAATCTCTTTTTGGAGAGTTCCTTATAATTCTTATCGTAGTTATCCATTCGAGAGTTGCTCTCGCTGTTTGCCCTTTGGGAGAGTTGTAGATAGTTGTTCGGATTTGTCAATTCAGACAGCGACAACGCTTTCTCAATCGCCGAAGAAATACCGTTCGTACTGAAATCGGTCGTATAAGCAAACCCCAACTTCTTTTGACAAATCAGACGAATCGCAGCACCGACATTGTTTGAGAATTGATCGACATGGAGTTCACTTTCTTTGACTTCTATTTCGGAACTTTCTTCCCTTAAACAATAAATCTCGAACTCGAGATTCTGATATTGAGCCAGTCGGGTTTTGAACTCTTTCACAATTTTTTCAAAATGAATCATAATAGATAGCTTTCTCAACAAAGCTGTCATCTTGAGCGCGGCGAAAGATCTTATCAACGTCGATTAGATTCTTCGCTTCACTCAGAATGACAGAGGACTCTTTCTGGATATGATCTTTATATTTTTTTGATGAAATAAAATCATCTCTTTCGCCTGGGATAACGCTTTTTCTGTGATATGACTTCCGGCAAACATTCGCGCAATTTCCTGAATTCTCTCTTCAATTTCCAGAAAGCGAACCTGTGTAATCATTCTCTCTTTTTTCTCAATTTTTCGGATCTGGAAATGCGCATCGGCAAAAGCGGCGATTTGCGGAAGATGCGTAATACAGATCACTTGTGAATTTTTACTTAAAGCTTTTAATTTTGCCCCGACCTGCTCAGCGACCGCCCCTCCAATCCCGGTATCAACCTCATCGAAAAGGTAGGAAGAAACCGGATTCTTTTTTAGAAGCGACTTTAAAGCGAGATAAATTCTCGACAACTCCCCACCTGAAGCAATCTGCATCAAAGGTTTTGGCTCTTCCCCTTTATTGGTCGAGATATAAAAATCGATCTGATCAAAACCGTGCAAGAAAAAATCTTTGAGAGGATTAATTCTCACCTCAAAACGAGCCTGATTCATTGAAAGTGACTCAAGCTCTTCTTGCATTTCAGTTGCCAATCGCTTCGCATTCTTTTTCCGGATCTGTGTGAGAGAATTTGCCGCTTTTTGCAACTCTTTTTTTGCTGCGTCAATTTTCTGGTGATAATCTTTTAAAGATTCTTCAAAATTTTCGAGCAACGTCACCTGTTTTTGCAATTCAATCTGTTTCTCCAAAACCGATTCAACCGATCCTCCATATTTCTTTTTCAATCGGGAAATTTCTTCGAGTCGATTTTCAATCAAATTCAATCTTTCGGGATCAAAACTGTTTTTCTGAAGATAGGTTTGAAAAAACCTCGACAGCTCTTCTACCTCAAATGAAATCGAGCGAACCGAAACTGCTTTTTCATCAAGAGTTGGATCAATGCCAGTAATTTTCTGAAACGCAATTTCGGTCTTTCCCAACAGTTCAATCACTGAATGGCTGGATGAATAAAGAGCGGACTCAGCGGTAGTCACCGCTTCATGAATTTTGGAAAAATGATTCAACAGCTTTTTTTCCTGAAGCAGTTCTTCCTCTTCTCCCACTTTCAACCCCGCTTCGTTGATCTCTTTCAGTTGAAACTGAAAAAAATCTTCGCGGGATTTGGATTCATTCGCTTCGGATTCAAGTTTTTTAAGATCAGATAAAAGCTGAAAATAAATCTGATAGGTCGTTTGATAATCTTGAATTACCAAATCATCTTTTCCAAAAGAATCGAGAAAAGATCTCGGCATTTCCTCAATCAAAAGCTCTTGGGAGGCATGTTGCCCGACGATTTCGAGCAGATATTTCTGTAAATCGACAAGAAGTGCAACAGTCGCCGGCCGATCGTTAAGGTAGACTTTTGATCTTCCCGATCGATTGAACATTCGACGGATGATCAAGGTTTCTTCAAATGAATAGCCTCTCTCGGCAAGAAAACCTGACACTTCTGAAGTTTTGGCAAGATCAAAAACAGCAGTCACTTCACACTCTTCTTCTCCTGAGCGAATCAGATCCGAGGTTGCCCGCTCTCCATCAATCAACTCCAGTGCCTGAACGAGAATCGATTTTCCGGCCCCTGTTTCACCTGAAAGAATATTGAGCCCTTTCTGAAACTCAATATCGAGCTGATCAATAATCGCCAGATTCCTGACAGAAAGATGTTGTAACATCCGATAGAATTAACATAGGGGAATTAAGAGAGTAAATATTTAAAAAGCAGGAGAGAGAATGCAGAAGACAGAAATCAGAAGAATGATTGTTTTTTTTATTCTGTCTTCTGACTTCTATCTTCTTCCCCCACTATGGATCTTTTTGATCGACAAAAAACCGATCTGATGAAAAAGCATTCCCCCCTCGCGGAAAGAATGCGCCCGAAAGTCTTGCAAGATTATCTCGGACAACAACATCTTCTCGGCGAAAATGCCCCTCTTCGCAAAATGATTGAGAAAGATGAAATACCATCGATTATTTTATGGGGACCACCCGGCGTCGGAAAAACAACCCTGGCGCATCTCATCGCCCAAGCAACCCAAAGAAATTTTTATTTTTTCTCTGCCGTTCTTTCCGGAATCAAGGAGGTTCGTGAGCTGATCGCAAAAGCGGAAGAAGATTTGAAATACAGCCAAAAAAGAACGAGTCTTTTCATCGACGAAATTCACCGTTTCAACAAAGCGCAACAAGATGCGTTTTTACCTCATATTGAAAAAGGAACGATTACCCTGATCGGAGCCACCACTGAAAATCCTTCTTTTGAAGTGATTGGCCCTCTTCTCTCCCGAACCAAGGTTTTCACCCTCAAACCACTTGAAAAAGAAGATCTGGAAATTTTGGTCGAACGCGCACTCAAAAATCCGGATAAAGGATTGGGAAATCTGCATTTAACCATCGATCCAGAAGCGAAAGATTTTTTGGTTCATTCTTCGGAAGGGGATGCGAGAAGGATGTTAACTACATTGGAAATAGCAAGTTCTCTCGTAAGTCATAAAACTATCCTTCTTCAAACGATTTCAGATGCCTTACAAAAGAAAACGCTTACCTATGATAAAAAGGGGGAAGAACATTATAACGTTATCTCCACCTTCATCAAAAGTATGCGAGGATCGGATCCCGATGCCGCCATTTACTGGCTCGCCCGAATGCTCGAGGCGGGAGAAGAACCACTTTTTGTCGCTCGACGAATGGTGATTTTTGCCTCGGAAGATATTGGAAATGCAGATCCGCAAGCGATTCAGGTCGCCATTGCC
Organism: uncultured Pseudomonadota bacterium; assembly: GCA_964609335.1. Classification (GTDB taxonomy): domain Bacteria; phylum UBA10199; class UBA10199; order JADFYH01; family JADFYH01; genus CAZSRQ01. Next base: position 5,860 of record CAZSRQ010000005.1, on the reverse strand, counting down.
GCAATGCAAGCTTTCGATTTTGTCGGAATGCCTGAAGGATGGATCCCGCTTGCCCAGGCAGCAACCTATCTGGCGAGTGCGCCCAAAAGCAACGCGTCTTACCAGTCTTATCTCTCCGCCAAGTCTGATTTGGAAAAACATGGAAGTTTGCCAACCCCATTGCATTTGAGAAATGCCCCAACAAAACTGATGAAAGAGTTGGATTATGGAAAAGGGTATCAATACGCCCACAACTATGAAGGGGGAATCGTCGAGCAACAACATCTTCCCGATTTGTTGAAAGAGAAGATTTATTATCATCCAACCGAAAACGGGGAAGAAAAAAGAATCAAAGAGTATTTGAATAAAATTTCGAACAAAAAAAGATGAAAGGATTTTAAATGAGACTTTCACCAATCGAAAAACCTGCCAGCTGGTTTATTCGAATGCTTTACTGGTTTTCCAAACGACAATTTGGAAAAGTGTTTACTCCGGTGAAAGTGATTTATAATCGGAATCCGGCTCTTGCGAAATTTTCTTACCAAATCTTCAAGACTGAGAAAAAACTGGCACTTTCACCTTCTCTCATCCTCTTAATCAAAACCTGGATTTCGATCTTGAACGGATGCACTTTTTGCGCCGATATCGCCCTAGCAATGGCGATTCAACAAAAATTGGGAAAAGAAAAATTCAATCAACTGAGTGAATATAAGACGAGCGAACTTTTCAGCGAACCGGAAAAGGCGGCACTTCGATATGCCGAAGAAATCACTCAAAATAAAATGGTCAGTGATGAAACTTTTGAAAACTTAAGAAAACAGTATAACGAACGGGAAATCATCGATATTACCTGGCTAAGTGCCATTGAGAACTACTACAATTCGATGAGCGTCCCTTTGATGATTGAATCAGATCATTTGGAAGAGTTGGCAGAAAAAATCAATAAAACTTAATGAAGATGCGTTCTTGACCCGAGAAGCTAAAATTGTTAGCTAAAACCGGTTTTACATTTCAGGTTCAAGAAAAAATTGACTTGAATCGAATTTTGGGCGATTAGCTCAGTGGTAGAGCGCTGCCCTTACAAGGCAGATGTCGCAGGTTCAAGCCCTGCATCGCCCATCAAAATTTCCAGGAGCCGTAGTTCAGTTGGTTAGAACGTCCGCCTGTCACGCGGAAGGTCGCGAGTTCGAGTCTCGTCGGCTCCGTTATTTTTTAAGCACTTGCAGAGTTTCTCTCAAGTGCTTTTTTATTTGGTTTTATTTAATCTTAAAATACAAAGTTAGAATGATGATTGTTTTCTTTTTCGAAAGGTTTTGGACTGGTTTTTCCAAGAGTAATATTTTTCTGTGCCCGGATATCTTTATTATTTAGATCAATCTTTTTTCCTTTCAATTCTTTCTTTAAAAAAAGTCTCGATTTCTGTTCTTCCAAAAAAAGTTGATGAAAATCATGGTGAACCGTCACAACATTGTGCGTGTTCTGCCGAACAATTCTCTCCTGAATCACTTCCAGTGCCTGCTTTTCAATATCAACGAGATAAAGCCCACCCGAAAAAGCCGATTGAAGAATTCTGAATTGGGGTTCGTTACTTGAGCCAATGGAGAGAGCCCGCAAAGAGTGGGAAAGCGGAAACGCCTTTGCCAATGTGCGATAAATTTTTAACAAGGTTTCGCCAATATCCACTTTGTCATTACTATATATTGATATTGTGATTTTCCTATTTATGTTTGAAATATTGGCAAAAAAATTTGATTCAATGAAAAAAGGGATTTTGAGAAATCAAAATCCCTTGAAGATATTCTATGCGCACTATTATTAACTCACGTTACGCGATTTTTTGTAATTTTTTTGTACTCAGCTCGTCCAAAATTACTGTCATTCCTGCAGGCTTTTGGGCACCGTGCCTTGCCGGCAGGCAGGGGAATCCCCCTCATTCAATTGTTGAGTAGGGGGATCCCCGAAAAAACCTTCGGGGATGACAATCATTGGGAATGACCTGAGTAGTTACAAAAAATCGCGTAACGTGACTTATTAATTCATATAATTTACTTCATTGATTCACACTTTTCGAAGCCTTGTGGATCAGTTACATCTGTGCATTTGACCAATCGTCCATGAATGGTTGCCCACATTGGTTTCTCAGCCATGAAAAATGGAATATTTTCAGGATTTCCTTCAGAGTCTCTACTTGCCGCGGAGTTGAATTTTGTTAAAAGCGAAACAACCATATAATAAGTTCCATTCTTTTCTGTCACTGGATATCCCTTAATATAATAGGGGCTGTTTGAAGTAACATCGCATCCAAATAAAGAAGGTTTGTCAAACCAGGGAGCCCAAACTTCTCCCATCGGCCCAACAGGACATCGATTCTTTGGTAAAATTTCTGAGTCAAGAATTCCCGATGGTAAAGCAAGATCTCCCGCTGATAGCCTGGTATCATCCACTAGAGGAATATCATCTGAGCTTGACCAAACATCTTTGTAATCATCTTTACTTGGCGTAGTGGCAGAAGTAAGTTTAACGGAGTTAATCGTTAAAGTAGTCATGGTTGTATCAGACATAATCGTATTGGTCATGAAGCTACTGGTTCCAGCAGGAGGGTTTGGATTAGTTGCTCCATAAGTATCTGCTTTTGATCGATGGAAAGGATTCATCAGACGAAGCTTAAGTGACGGAAGCACCATGGTTCCCGTACGATCATCATAGATACCTGGTTTTGTCGGATCACTCCCCCCTTGAATAACATAATAGAAGAAAGAGCATTCTCCTCCGGTGGCATCCGGATAGGGTCGGTTAATACTGGCAGGATCAGTACAGTTTGGAACCCCATCACCATCAGGATCCTCATTACTGTCATTAGGACCTGTAAATTTTGTAAGTTGAGTTGTATAAATACGAACTACTCTGGCCCGATCTGCGGAACTCAAATTCAACAGAGCACTCAAGATAGCACTTGGCTTGGTTAATTTGTCTGCATCCAGCACTTTTTGTTGGCCAAAACTGACGGACCTTAAGGGGGATGAATTGTCCCCTTTTGGAGATATAAATTTTAGCAAAATCGGCCCAGTTCTGAAGTTATTGAGCTTCGGATCACGAAAATCAATGGAATCAATCAGTTTTGTATAGGGATGATCAACATACGCTGTGAGTTTATCAATTCTAAATTCATAATAACCGGTAGGGGCAATATAATCGAAGGTTCCCGATAGATTGGAGCTATAAGTACTAATCCCTGTAGCACCTGTTTCGCTGAACTTGATTAGCATTGGAACAGTCAAAGTCTCTGCAGATTTTTTTGTATATTTAATCTGAAACTCTTTGGGAGCTGCAGTTCTCGCTGGTATTGTATCTCCTTTAGTTAAACCGGTAATGACAAAATTGGGCTCTGTCATGATTATATCTTCCACTTTGAGTTCTTTATCGAGACTATTTACAAGAATAAAACTTGCGGTGGCAGAAGTGTCGGTTTTCGGAATATTAATTTTAATCGTTCCACCCGATGAAATCTCAAAACTATAAGCTTTATTTTTTAATTTCAAAACATTCGAACGATCCGCGCTCACCCCAGCCGTTAATGTTATCGGCTGCTTACTCCCATCGACATCCACTCCTTTATCGTCTTTATAAGGAAACAAAACGGTTCCCTGATCATTCTGACTTAACGCAAGTGGGCTAGCGTTAATTGGACGATAAGTAATATCAAAATTTACCTGACTATCTTGTCCTCCAGGCAAGTTACAGACATTCGCTCCTGCAACGACTGAGCAGGTTACATTTCCTTTGGTTGACTCTGCTGCCATTCCACCAAAAAATTCACGGTTATTACCATCTAGGTCTACAAAGAAAGGACATTCAACTTTTTGGGTAGGTGCCGCATCGTTGATTTTTAATTGCAGCTGAGTGACTCCTCTTGTTCCTATATTTTTAACCGACAATCTTCTCACTGCCCATGGAACACTTTTACAAACAGCCAATTTTGAAGCTGCCCCTTCTCCATCTACAAAAGTAGTCAAAGGCCCAAAGTCAACAGTAGTAACGGGATCCCCTGTTTGATTGGTAAATACCAATTCTGCCGCCGCTCTTTTGACATTTCCATTGACAGTGGCTGTTTGTCCTGAACCGGTAATCGTAAATGTTTTTTTCTCTGTCTCAGGAGGAGGAGTCGTGTAATCGACCGGTTTCGAATATCCTAGGGTAACTTTGATATCGATTGTTCCATTTTTAGGAACAGTCACCTTATTTGAAATGACAGTCCCATCATTCAACCTAGCAGAGAATGGAGCTGCCACATTATTTAGAGTCGCATCAATATCACTATTTGAACCATTTTTTATTCTTAAAGTTTTAGTTTTACTGAATCGTTCATCATTTGCAGGAACAGGATCCTCACCTGCATGCCCCTGCTCAGGAATAAACACAGAACTGAAATCTAAAGTGTTGTTAGAACCAACCAGACTAAACTCTTTTGGGTTACCGTCAATTCCTGCTCTCACTTCATAAAATGAAAGTTCACCACCACCTCCACCTCCACCACCGCCACCGCCACCGCCACCCCCAGAGCAATTTGCTGCGGTTGGAAGTGTATCCACTACCCCTTTTAAAACGATGATTACGCCTGCATTCCGAAGAGACTCTCCGATAAACGTTGGTGGTAAAACCAATCCCCCCACTAAAGTTAAATTTTTATTGGCTCCAGTAGTATCCAGTCGTACACCGGTTTCAGAAATTTTATTTTGAAAAGCTCCTGTAGTAGTCACTTCTACTTTTTCAGTGGTAAGAGAAAAAACAGGAAGGGCAATATTGGGAACAGTCGTTCCCCCCTCTGTTTGGGCATCCATTGTAAACAAGGCACCATTCATCTCTATTTTCCCAGTTGCCGCATCATAGGTTCCTTCGATTTTAGTTCCCGCTTTTTGCTTTAAAGTTAATGTATAACCAGGAATTGTAATAATAGAATCTTTAAAATCCCGTGAGGCTGAATCAATGACTACTTTATTTCCACTAAAATGAAGAGTTACATTCGGAATATTTCGAGGTTTTCCTTTATCTCTACTGGTTTTCGGATCTGGATTAGTCGCATCCGGATCATTGTCTTTTCTTGCTTTGTCAGCATACATGAGATCCATTCTTAAACCAACATCTGCAGGGGGAGAAGCTGGAGTGCTGGTAATAAAACTGACGACACATCCTGCAGCAGGTGGTTGCGGATTTTGTCCCCCTGATCCTCCCCCTCCAGGATTTTGTGCTCCACCACCTGCACTGGTATCATCTTGTATTAATTGCCATGGAACATCTGTTCCTGCACAACGATAGCAAGAGAAGGCAACTAATATTAAAACAATTAAAGTTCGAAACTTAAATAAAAGTTTATTTTTCATAGGGCTCACCTCTCTAGTTTCCCTTGTTTTAAATATCTACTATTCATTTGGCAGCAGGACAATTACCTTTATTTCGTTCTTCTTTTGAGCAAATGTAAAAAACACTCAATAAATTTAAATCAGTCGGCCAGGGAGACTCATCAATCATTGCTTGAGGCAATAAAAGAGAATCTGGTTTCGACTCATCACCCAAAAGCAGCTTGAAATAATCAATTCCGAAATCTTCTTGAAGAGTTTTTGTTAGATCAGTGATTTTATTTGTTCCCGGAAAAGTCTTTGGAAGAGAAATACGAATTTCATTAAAATTTTCTCCGGCAGAACCTAAAGACTTTTGCAAAATTTTCTTCAACTGTTTTTCAAGATTGTTTTTTTCAAAGACTGGAATATTGAGTATTCCTGTATTGTTTTCGATGACTCGTGCTTCATAAGTAAAAGCCTCAAAACTACTATCCGACGGTCCAAAGTTAGTTGATAAAATTCTCGCTCTGACAAATGGGGTCGGA
>CAZSRQ010000004.1:0-42726 GCA_964609335.1 uncultured Pseudomonadota bacterium | reverse complement strand
TGAAGGAAGATGCTTGGTCGGATAAATAAAATTTTTGAGAAGAGATCCAAAAAGAATCAATAAAAATGAATTTCTCAAAATGAGCATGCTGATCACGAAAGGATTTCCTTCCGTGAGTAAAGTGTAAAAATTGGGATAAATCATTTGTGATAAAAAAAGGGCGATGAAAAAGAGCGGAAAAAACGATTTTTGGGTCGGTCGAACCAGAAAAATGATCGGAATTAACCAGATCAAAAATTGGGGGGATAAAACTTTGAAGGTCAGAATAAAGACAAAGATTAAAAGCAAACTTGCCTGAATGAGCAGTTGAATAGACTCGTTTTTTTTTGAATCTAAATCTGTTTCAAACCTTTTTGTTTTTTTCCAGAAGATGAAATAAATCAGCCCAAATCCGAGAATTGGAAGAATGGAACTCAGCTGAACGAGATGGGGAAGTGTGGGAGTATGAAAGTTTAAACTTCCATATCCTTCGGAAACAAAAACCGGAGTCTGAAAATAGAGATGGGTCAAAATGGGAACGAAAGAGTAAATACTTTCGATTTGTATTCCACGCTGGCTATGAAATTTGAGCGCTTCTGAATAGTGGCCACTCGTGATCCACTCCATTCCAATCGTAATGGAAAGAATCAGTAAAAGAAGCGAAAAACCGCAGAGAAGAGCTGTTTTTGTTTTTTTCTGCCGGATCAACACAATTGCGAAGAGAGGAGCGAGAAGGATCGGATAAGCTTTGGTGAAAAATCCAATTGTCACTAAAAGAACCGCCAGAGAATATTTCTCTTTTATAAAGCTGTAAAGGGCAAGCAGGCAAATGAGCGAAGGAAAAACATCGAGTCGTGTGACAAAGAGCGCTCCGAGACAAAGGAGAGATAAAGAGGAAAACAAAAGAACTTTTGCAAAAGAATATTTTTGTCGATCAGAAATTTTTTTCCAGATTTTATAAGAAATTCCCAGACTCGCAAAATAGATCAATGAAATAACTCCGGCCAAAACTCTCGTAAAATCAAGATAGTTGTTGCAGAGAAGTCGGGCCGTTAAAATCGGTACAATCATCAGCGGGGGATATTCAAAGGGAATATCTCGATAAGGGATTCTGATTTTCGGCGCTTCCCCAAAAAACGGTTTTAAATTCATGAAACGGTCTTTGGGAAGAAGATAGTCATCCTCAAACGTTTTTCCCAAAACCAGTGTTCCCCATTCGTAATAATAAGATTCATCGTGAATCGGGCTGAAGTAAAATTTGATATAGTCGAGCGGATTTTTTCCCAATTCCCCTTTTTTCCATTGCTGGAATTTTGGTTCTACTTCGAGTGGCGGATAGCGATAAACAAAGAGAACATTCAAGATCAACAGATGGACCACGATCAAAAGAATCGATTGAAGAATTTTTTTTCTGTTTTGGGTTGGAAGTTTCATAAGGGGGGATCGAAGTTCAACGCCTTTTCATTGTGCCAGAGAGAAACTTTTCCGGTTTCGCCAATTTTTGACAAACCGGTTTTTGTCTTCAAAAAATCGACAAAGTCTTTGGGGGGAGAAGCGATCAACCAATAATCATAATAGCTGGCATTTTTTAGTATTTTTTCAAATCCGTTTTTTCTGATCTCCCCGCAATCGATTGTTTCACCGGCATCGTGGAGTCTACATTCCAGGTTTCTTGCCACTTCACCCGGATAGGAATCATAAGTCGCAGGAAAATAGGCCAGAGAACTTTTTAATTTTTTATTGAGTGGATTCAATTCTCGAAATGCGAACAGATAGGGAGAAAAAACCGTTTTTTCTGAATCGTATAAAGCCCAAAAGTGATGCAACGGTTGGTAATTAATTGCCGGCCCCTGATTGTCAAAACTGATCGGATAGAGTCGAGCGTTTGAAGGGAGTTCTTTCAGTGCCGTTTGATAATCTTGCGCGATGAAATTGATCTTAGAGAGACCTTCTGAAACCCCTGAAAGAGTTCCGAAAAAAAGAAGCAGAAACAGGATTCTGATTTTTTTCATTTGAGTATCGCTGAAAAAAAGCCCCAACGGAAGAAAGAGAAGGAGATAAGGAAGAAAACGGTCATTTAAATAGGCTCCACCCGCTGCCTCTGAAGGGGAGTAGAAGAAACCAAGAAGGATGACGAACCAGAATATTTTCAATTTCCATGAAATTTTTCTTAACGAGTAAAAGGAAAGAAAAATCATCCAGAGAAAGGTAATCAGAGAAATTGCCAGTGTCGGAATTGAAAAAATGAGAAAGTTTTTGAAAAACAGTCCACCCAGCTGTTCGATGCTGGGCATGAATTTAAGGGCGGTTTGAACCCCTTCGTCGTCGGCTTTTGTGAGTGAGAGGAAAAATTTGAAACCGACCAAGAAGAGGGGGGGGATTGTGTAGAGAAGGTTCCATCTGATTTTCCAGTTTGAACTCTCCCCCAATCCCTCTTCTTTATAAGGAGAGGGGAGAGTGAAAAAAAATATTTGAAATATTAAAATGGTGTTTATGAGAATCAGGATCAAAAGAGGGAAGGGGTGCGCCAGAAAAGTGATCCAACTCACGAGAGAATAGAGCATAAAAATGGAAAGTTTTTTTTCATCGATCCCTCTTTTGAGAAGGGTGAGCGCCAAAATCGAGAGGGAAAGTCCGGCGATAAAATTATAGAATCCCCGAAACAAGAGAGGATGAATCCAGATCAGCAAACTGACGAACCAAAAGTCGAGCCGGCCAGAATTCCAGACCGATAAGAACCAGCGGTAATTCAGGCTTAAAAAAACAAGAAAAAATCCGACGAATATTTTTTCATAGCTGTTTACCGAAAGATGTTTTGCAACCGGTTGATAGAGAAGGGGGAAGAGTGAATTGGTTTGAAGAAAACCGAGATTGCTTTGGTAAACATTTCTTTCGAGAAGATTCGAGGAGAGCCGACTGAGAATCACCGCTCCCTGTTTGTGATTGGGCCCATCCTGGGTATAGAACGGGAAAAAATAAAGAGCCGCTATCAAAAGAACTGAAGAAAGAATAAAACTTTTACTGAATAGATGGCTCACTTTTCCTTCCACTGATAAATTCTCCATTCGTTGATTTCGGTTTTGATCTGAAAGTTTTCTCGCATCGTTGAAATCATTTCATCGGTCCATCGCTCAGAATTTATTCCTTCTATCTCTTTTTTTAAATCGAAGGGAAGAAGAATGAGCGGATATTGTCCATCCGATAATCGGTTTAGGAATGGGGTCTGATCCCAAAGTTTTTTACGGGAGAGATTGGTCATGATGAAAGGTTGCAGTGCCGGTATTTTGCCGCAAGCCCTGATTAAACCAGGATCTCCGGATGGTATCGTCTCTACCGTTCCGAGATTAGAACAGAGGGAAGGAATATTTTTTTCCAATTCCTTTAAATTTTTTACATGATGAAAAAGAACAACTCCTATTCCAATATCAGCGGCTACGATTTGGAAGAGGAGGAGAAAGGAAAAAAGCCTGATTTCTCTACCAACCCCGTTTTTTTGTGAAGAGAGAGAAGATTGAATCGATGGTCCAATCCAAAGCAATGTCGCAATTGTCCATTCCAGAAAATATGGGTGACTTGCCCCCAGTCTTGCCGAAGAGAGTAGGGAAAAAGTGGTTCCGACAAAATACCACCAGCGCAAATCTTTCTGTTCCTCTTTGTTTTTAAATCCCAACCAGATTCCAAAAGAGAAGAAAATAATCCATGGAAGCAGATGCAGGGAGAGTTGTTTTAGAAGTGACGAAAAAGAAAAACTCCCCACGGTGTATAGAATCAGATGTTTCCAGATTTCTTCTCCAAAATAATATTGAAGGAAAAGAGCTCCAACTCCTCCAATGAATGTGACAATGAGGGCAAACCAGACGCTATTTTTTCGATGATATTTCAAAAGCCAGAAAAAACCGATTAAGATCGGGATAACTTGAGTCTGTTTGACAAAGCAGGCGATGGCACAAAAAAAAGCGCCAAAAATCAGGTTGGCTTTTTTTGTGGGAGTTTGAATGAGGTAAAGTCCAAAAAGGCTGAAGGCGACAGCAGGCCACTGAAGGCTCCATTGTCCGATATTATAAAAGACCGGAAAAGAGGTTGCGAGAAGTGCAATCAAAAAAAGAGCCGGTTTTTTTTCGCAACCGGCTTTTCTGAACCATCGATATAAAATCCCTGCTCCCAAAATAAAAAAAAGAATTGTGACGATTTTACCTGAAGAGGGAATTGAAAAACCGAGATGATGCATTGCCGAAGTAAAAATCAGAAAAAGCGGCGGATAGTTCAAAACCCGATAAGGGAATTGATCGATCGATGTATAAAGAGTTCCTTTTTCGAACCAGGCAAGAAAATGATCATAAAGCTCCCCCGAAGTATAATCGGGGGAAAGGGAAAATTTGAAAAGAGCACAGGTCCAAAAAACCAATACCAATAGAAAAAAGAAAATCTGGAAAAAAGGGAGTTTTTCTCGAATGGAAAGGTTTGGTTTCAAGATGATAGAAAAATTTGAAAGATTGGTTAGTTTTGATCGTCCGGCTGATATTTCTGACTCCACAAATCATAATAATGCGAAAAAGAATCGACCTGGGTTTGTCGCATTCTTTTCCAGACTGATTTCTTGGCCAGTTCGTCTTTGTATTTTCCGAGCAGAATCTGACGATGAGTGATCGTGATATCCCTTTTTATTTTTTGAATTTGTCCTGCCAGTTTTCGATCGTCCATTTTGATTTCGTTGAGATGCGTCAGCGAGTTTTCGAGAAACATTCCTGCGGCGATATAATCTTTTCTTTCGATTCTCTGATTTGCCTGATCGAGATCGATTTGCGCTTCGCTCATTTTCAGAACCGGGGATTTCAACAAGATTTTTGTATAGAGAATGCTTTGATTCAAATTCTGTTTTGCTTCCTTGATCTTATTTTCTTTGGTCAGCTGGTTCGCTTTATCGGTGAGCGATTTTATTTTTTCAATGGAAGAGTGAATCTGTTGAAAATTCTGTTCGGATTGGATCTGTTTTGAAATTGATTCAAGTTTCGAAAGGTTGGTTTTGACCGATTTGAATGATTGGGAACTGTTTTTCAGATTTTTTGAAAGATTTTCCAGCTGTTCTTTCAACTCAGGGAGCAGGCTGGTGAGCGATTGTTCTACATTGGAATAAAGCTGGTAGGGGGAAGATTGAATCTCCGGTTTTGCTGAAAAAATATTGAATGAAATCAGGTTTCCAAGCAGAAAAGTTAAGAGAAAAACTTTGATTCGTTCTCGATTTTTCATGATAAAGCTCCTTTAAAATTTTGATCGATTCTCATTTAGGGATTGAGTCATCCCTATTCTTTCTATATTGAAAAAGCAATGGATACCATCACTCACGGAATTTTAGGGGCGGTTGTCGCGAAATCTTGTCTTAAGAAAAGCTCCAGTCGTTTGCTGGTTGTGGCGGGAAGTTTATCCGCGATGGTGCCCGATCTTGATTTCCTGATTCAATCGAAATCCAATCCGCTTTTGCTTTTGGAATATCATCGTCATTTTACCCACTCTTTTCTTTTCATCCCATTGGGTGGATTTTTGATTGCGATGATTTTTTGGCTTCTTTCCAAAAGAAAAATTCCATTTCAATCACTGTTTCTTATTTCCATGTTGGGTTATGCCACTCATAGTCTGCTTGATAGCTGCACTTCCTATGGCACGATGGTTTTATGGCCGTTTTCAAGATCGAGAATTTCTTGGGATCTGATCGCCATTATCGATCTCTTTTTTTCTTTCACCTTGCTGACAGGACTGCTTTTTTCAAGAATTTTCAAATCAAAAAAACCGGCAATCTGTTCTTTGTTAATCGTCATTACCTATCTTCTCTTCGGATTTTTTCAGAGACAGAATGGGCTTCAAATTCAGCAAGAAATCGCCTCTCAGCGTCATCAACAAATAGAACAAGGGAGGGTGATGCCGACTTTAACCAATCTTTTTCTTTGGCGATCGGTTTACAAAAGTGACGGGAAAATTCACTCCGATGCAATCTGGATCAATCCATTCGGAAAAAGTCAATATTGGGTTGGAGGATCTCTGCCAGAATTCCAATTATCTGCCATGATCGGCTCTTTGCCTCCACTTTCTGTCTTGCGTCAAAATCTTCTCTTGTATGACTGGTTTTCCGATCGATATCTGGCACTTCTCCACGAAAATCCGATGCGGATTGGAGATCTTCGTTATTCCCTTCAACCGCAAGGAAACCGGCCGTTGTGGGGAATCGAGTTTGATCCGGAAAAACCGGATCAGCCTGCGCGGCGGATCCGCTTTGATGAAAATCGGAAAGAAATGTTGAAGAGTTTTTGGAGGATGTTGTCCGGGAAATTTCCGGGAGGAGAAGAAATTGAATAGACTTCTTTCAAAATGGAACCGTTCTAGCCTGTCATTCCCGCTATCCATTATGCCTACAGCATTCCAAGGCGGGGATGACACCAACTTTTGAAAGGAGTTTAGTGCGATGGCTTGAAATAGATTGAATGTTTAATCCTGAATCTCAAACCCTTCGTATCGTTTCATCAAGTCATTCCCAATTCCCATCTGATCTAAAACCCTTGAAATGACTGTGTTTGCCACTTCTGTAACCGTTTTAGGTTTCGAATAAAAAGAGGGGGTTGCAGGAATAATCGTCGCTCCTGCCATCATCAGAAGACGCATATTCTCAACATGAATCAAATGATAAGGGGTATCGCGCGGCACCAAAATCAGTTTTCGTTTCTCTTTCAAAAAGACATCGGCGGTTCGGGTAATCAGATCATTGGAGATTCCATGGGCAATTCGCCCGAGCGTCCCCATACTACAAGGGATAATCACCATCTGATCATATTTTGCCGAGCCACTGGCGAAAGGTGCCTTAAAATCTTTGATTCCAAAAAGCTTCAAACCTTCCGAATCGAACGACTCACCCAATTCATCTTTCCAGATAATTTGCGCATTGTCAGTCAGCACCACTGAAATTTCGTGAGAGGATGTTCTCAAGAAATTCAGGAGTTCTCTGGAATAGATGGCGCCGGAGGCTCCGGTGATGGCGATCACTATTTTCATATATCTGACTCTTTCTCCACAAAGAATGGTGAGATGAAGCTGTATCTTCTTGGGTCGCTAAAGTCCAGAGGGTAAATCCCCCAGAAAATAGGTTTTGGGTTGAAGCTGTTTTTTTTGTTGGAGTCGAGGTTGAATTGTTTTTTATGATCTTTTTCAAAGACCATAGCGGTTTTTGCGATTTTTCTGCTCACAAAAGAGTTCATATTGTCATTTTTTATTTCCAGTGTTAGTTTAAGCATCATGCCTAAAATCTGGATTCACAAAACAACCTCTTCAAGAAAAGCTCAAGATTTCGATTTCCAATATTATCTTTCGATGTCCGGTTCCGAAAGAGTGAACAGCATGCAATTTTTAAGGGATTTATACCTAAAAATGAACAGGGGTAAAAATCGTGAAAAAAGTCGAAAAAGACTTCGAAGAGTTGTTAAAATTATTCAATAAACATCGTGTCAAATATTGCATTGTCGGGGCGTTTGCTGTCGCGTTTCATGCCGTTCCCCGCTATACCAAAGATCTTGATATTCTAGTGAAGCCAGATGAACTAAACGGAATACAAATCGTGAAAGCCCTTGAAGCGTTTGGTTTTGCTTCATTGAAATTGTCTGCGAAAGATTTTTCAAAAGAGGGTTTGTATATTCAATTAGGTTATGAACCGTTGAGAATTGATCTGATTACTTCCGTTGAAGGGATTACTTTTCAAGAAGTCTGGAAAAACAAAAAGAGCGGATTTTATGGACCGGTAAAAACCTTTTTTATCGGGCTCAAGGAACTGATCAAAAATAAACGAGCTGTCAAAAGAAAACAAGATCTAGCCGATCTTGAAATTTTAGAGAAAGTCGCTAAAAATAAAAATCGTTTTAAAATCAGTTAAATTTTTTTCTCTCCTACTACGATACTCGCAATCGATGCAGTCAGCGGTTGCTCTTGAATCAAGCTGAATTTCGACTCTCCTAAAACTTTTCTAAACTCTTTCACCGAATAATAAGATTGAATCGATTCGAAAAGATATTGATACGCATTCGGATTTTTTGAAATCCAATTCCCAAGTTTCGGGATAATCCATTTTCCATAAGTGGCATAAAAAAGTTTCGAGCTCAGTTTGCTTGGTTTGAAAAATTCTAGAATAATGATTTTTCCGCTCGGTTTTAAAACGCGATAAATTTCTGCCAACGCTTTTGCGTTATCGGGAATATTGCGCATTCCGAATCCGCAAAGAACTGCGTCGAAATATTCCTCTGGAAACGGGAGAAACATTCCATCTCCCACAATGCAATGAATCTGATTTTGTAAACGTTTGGGGATTTTCGTTTTTCCATTCTCAAGCATCTCTTTGGCAAAATCGAGGGCGATTAGTTCTGCATCTGGATTTTTTTTCAATGATGCGATTGTCAAGTCAAGCGTTCCGGCGCAAAGATCAAGAATCCTCAACCCTTTTTTTTTCGGAAGATAAGAAACCGCCCGCTTTCGCCAGAGTTGATCGATCGATCCGCTCATCGCCCGATTAAGAAGATCGTACGTTGGAGCGATGTCGGTGAAGAGTTCTTTTACTTTGTTGGATTGAATAGTCATAAAATTATTATGTAGGGGCGATCCCATGTGATCGCCCTGGCTGCGTGGGCGATTGCCAACATTTTTAATATTGCGAATATTTTTTCGGGCGACCACGTGGGGCAGCCCCTACAAAAAATAAATAAACGATTTCTAAAGTTTCAGCCTGCTCCAAATCGAATCAATCTTCTTCCGGGTAGTTTCATCCATCACAATATCCTCCGGCCATTCTCGCTGATACCCTTCTTCCTTCCATTTGCGGGTGGCGTCAATCCCCATTTTGCTTCCGATGAATTGGTGCGGAGAGGCGTGATCGAGATGATCGACCGGGCCTTCGACAAAAACGACATCGCGTTTCGCATCTATATTATTGCTGACCCGCCAGACAATCTCAGAGACATTTTGGACATTCACATCGTGATCGACGACGATAAAACATTTGCAGAACATCATTTGCCCCATTCCCCAGAGGCTATGCATGATTTTTTGGGCATGGCCGGGATAGCTCTTTTTGATGCTCAAGATGCAGAGGTTGTGAAAACAGGCTTCCGGCGGCAGATTCATGTCGATCACTTCCGGAAAAGTCATCTGCACCAACGGTAAAAATAGCCGCTCGGTTGCTTTACCAAGCCAGGTATCTTCCATCGGAGGAATTCCGACAATCGTGGTCAAATAGATTGGATTTTTCCGATGCGTGATTTTCGTAATATGAAATTTTGGGAATTTCTCGATTGGCGTATAATAGCCGGTATGATCACCAAACGGGCCTTCATCCACGAGTTCTTCTTGGGGATCGATATATCCTTCCAGAATAAAATCGGCGGTCGCCGGAACTTTTAGATCATTCGTTAAACATTTTACCAACTTTACCGGTTCCCCTTTTAGAAATCCGGCGAACATGAATTCATCGATCTGATCGGGAAGCGGAGCGGTTGCGCAGTAGGTGAGAGCTGGATCTCCGCCGATCGCCACCGCGACCGGGATTTTTTCTTTTCGTTCTTTGTAGAGACGATAATGTTTTGAGCCGACTTTATGAATCTGCCAATGCATGGCGGTAGTCTGTTGATCCAAAACCTGCATCCGGTAAAGTCCGACATTTCGAATTCCGGTTTCGGGATCTTGGGTGATCACCATCGGAAGTGTGATGAATTTTCCGCCATCTTTTGGCCAACATTGGAGGATCGGGAGTTTTCCAAGATCGACATTTTCCATCACTACTTCCTGACAATGCCCGCTGGAAACCTCTTTGGGGATTGATTTTGCGATATCCATCAACTTGGGAAGAATTTTGAGCTTATCCCAAAGCGAATGGGGAGGTTCGGTTTTCAAAAGGGTTCGAAGCCGATCGGCATGCTCCTCATAGTTCTCAACGCCTAAAGCCCACGACATTCTTTTTTGAGAGCCGTATAAATTGATCAAGAGTGGAAACTTCGAACCTTTCGGATTTTCGAACAGAAGGGCAGGGCCGTTTTTTTTCATCACCCGATCGGCAATTTCACTGATTTCGAGGATCGGATCGAGTTCTTCCCGAATTCGAACGAGCTCATTTTTCTGTTCGAGAAAGACGATAAATTCTTGCAGAGAGTTGAATTTCATCTTTCTCCCTTAGCAAGGGAATTAGCTGAAGCGCAACTGTTTCAATCGAGAAAAGTGCCAATCAGGGCGCTGACGAGGTCGGGGAGAGCTTCGTCATCTTTATACCGACTCAAGGCAGCTTTATTGTTTTGGAGATTTGTTCTTACTTCTCTTACTTTTTGAAGAAGAAAATCGGTCGGTCTGAATTCATTTGGCCAGACATGTTTCATTAAATAGCTGATCCATTTTCCACGGGTTGGATGAAAAATCAGAAGTGTTTCCCTCAAAATGATAAATATTTCATTTTTATGGGAGTCATTCAAAAAAGGGATTTTTTCATTCGTTTTTGAAATTAAAAAAGTGGTGTCTCCCAAAAGAGCAATCAGAATTTTGTAAGCTTTTTCATCGAAAAATGCCCGACGAATCAGATCGGGAAGATTCAACTCCTCGATCGAGGCAACCTCGGGATAATAGTTCGCTCTGTCAGCCAGCAGTTGAGCCAACTCTGGGGACAAACGGACCGGTGTGCTTTCTCCGCCGAAGGTATTTCCCAAATTTTCCTCCGGTTTTTTTAAAAGTGCCTCAACATCTTCGACCCTTATTTTTTTGGTTTCATCCCCTGCAGAACTGCTTCCATCCATATTTTCAACAGCGGTTGGAGCATTTGGGTCTCTCCCCTCTGTTTCAGGCAGGTCGAGGGATCGACGACTCTTGCCGACTTTTCCCCCCATCATCCGGGCAGGGGATACCGAGGAGACAACAGGATCTGTCATTCCTGTTCTTTCCATTTCTGCGGCCAAATCGGCAAAAGGATCGGGAGAAAATGTCGAAGAAAGATCTTTTGGCGGCTCGGGAGTTTTATCGGGGATATTTCTTTCTAGGGGGATCTCTCCTGCTCTTTTTGGGGAAAGGCCTCTGGGGGACTCTCCTGGAATAGGGGTTGGAAAAGGATCTCCCGCTGGCACCGGAGTGATATCGGAGTTTGCGAGAAACTCATTTCTATCCCCCCATATTTCAGGAAGCTCCAGCAAAGGGGGTGAATCGTGTGATCCTTCTGCTCTTCCTGGAATCGGAGTTTTAGAAATAGGGCCAAACTCAGATGGAATGAGGGGGAGTTCTCCCAATCCCTCTGGATGAGTGACAGGTTCGAAGAGTGATCCTTCTCCTATCTCCACAGGAACCGGATCACCTCGAACCGGTCGGTTGGGAGCTTGAGTAGAAGTCGGATAAACCGGTTCTCTCAAGGGGGGAAGTTCTGCTTCTATCAATAATTTGCCGCTTTTGGTTTGGGAATGTGCGCTCAAACTTCTTGCCAATGCATCCGAGATTGAACCATCGTCAATCACTCGATTGGGAGCCGGGTCTTCAATGGCCGGAACTCCTCCGTCCTCTTTGGGCGGAGGGGATGCATTTGAGTTGTCGGCCGCTGCTCGCTTCTCGGGTGGTTTGATCGACTGTTGGTCAACTAGAGACGAACTCCCTTTTCCTGATTCAGGAGGCACTTCTGTTTCGATTGGATTTCTTTTAAAAATTCTTTTCGCCCCAAAATGAAATGTTTCCCCGAGACAGAGGCTGAGCCCCAACGATATCGCGAAATCTTTTGAATAGAATGATTTGGAAATGCTTTTCCCTTCAACCGTTGCATCGATGCAGGTCCCAATCGCTGTGAGCGAAAAATTCATCGCAGTTCTAAAAAGAAAATAATTGGTCAGCCCTTTTGCATACCATCCGGAGACTGCTCCCAAAAATGTGGTAAGTCCGGTAGAAACGATCGCTCCCCAATGGGTTTCTCCCTGCGGATTCGATGCTTTCTGGGCAAGATATTCTCCGACTGCAGATCCAGCCGCACAGAAAACAAAACCGAACAGGAGGGGGGTGGTCAGGAGTCCCGGTTTCGGGAGAGGAGTATTCGCCCCTTCTGTTGTCCCCGAAAAAAAAGAGCCCCCCTTTTTGAGAAGCAGGCCGATGGCTCCCCCGAGCCCGCTTCCAGCTGCCCCGAAGATGAGGGGAAAGAGCAGATGAGATCCATATTGGGTCACTTTTTTGCCGAGAGAAAATCCGCTCAGCTGAGGCTCGGCGAGCAAATAACTCATTCGGATTGCAGGGAGGGGAGTGAGATAACGAGATTCTTCCGCTTGAAAAAGAGAAAAACCGGGAGATGAATGGCAAAGGCCAAACTCTTCAGCATGGTTTGAGTCGATGGAAGTCATAAATCCTCCTTTGGATTCAATGAAGACGGTCAGTCTTCAAGTTGTGTGACCTTGCGGCTCACAGGAGGGGGGTAAGTTTTTTACTCTGGGATTTGCCGATTCTACAGGGAGTTGACCGGAGATGCAATAGGGAGATAATCATCAAGAAGCCAAATCGGCAAAAAACTCATGAATAGTTTGTTCAGATAAAGATTTTTCCGGCATTTGAGGAGAAGTGGAAGTTGTTTCTATTGTTTGTCCCTCAGCAATTTTTTTCAAAATTGCCTCTCGTGATTCTTGTTGCTCTTTTGTAATGAATGGAGATCGGATGGTAGATGGTTTTGAAGCATTTGCTTCAGCAGATCTGCGTTCTGTTTGATTTTCTCCACTTTCCATTTTTTTTCTCCGTCCTCTCTGCTCTGTGATACGCAGAGCACTTTCAGTCCCAGGGGTGGTGGCGGCCGCTCTAATTGTGGCCAACGTTTCCCAAACCTGCCCATTTTGCTCGGGATCTTGATAAAGTGCATGCATGTTTGTTCGGGATTGAGGGTTTAATCCTCCGAGTGAAGGATGAAAAGTGTTGTAGGCAAACTGGTTTCCAAGTCTTTCTTGGGCTAAAAATGCATGACCTCTATTATCGGGTAACGCAGCCACTGCTGTATGCAATCTTCTTGCTTGAGACGGATTAAAAATAGAGAGCCCTGCAAAAAGGTTTCCGGCAATTTTTGTCAGATGGTCATCTGTAAGGGAAGAGGAGCGATCTCTTAAATGAACCAAAAGAAGATTGAGAGCTTTTTCATCTTGTAATGCCCTGGGAATGAGGGAAGAAATTTCATCCTCTTTGAGTGGTCTGGGAGGAAGTGAAACCCTCGCGGTTCTTCCCGCATCTTCTGGAACATCGGTTGGAATAGAGTTCGAACGAGAATGGCCGTTGGATCCGGAGCTGATGGATCGATGATTTTTGACAACTCCATTGGTTTGCGGAGCCTGAATTCTTTGAAATGCAGCATCGACAGCGGCACCAATTTCTCTTTCAAGAGTAATTCTCGGATCGATTTTTTGCCGGAGGTCGGAATCTTCATCTTTGAGTGGTTTGAATTTTTTTCTTTCGTTTCGGAGATTTCTTGCTCCTTCGTCATAACCAGTTTTTACAAATAATCGTGCACCGCGATGAAATCCTTCCCCCTGAATCATTGAGCAGGCGAGAAGCCCTAAAATATCCCGGTTCATCAATTTTTCACCGATCGTCGTGAGTGATACTTTCTTTCCTTCGGTTCTATGCTCTCCCAAAACTCCCATAAACTCGGTAAAAGTGGTATGAAATGCATTGAGAGAGGCTCTAGCCCAAATGGGGATTTCCCGTTTGCTGTTTTTGTATAATAGGGCACCGCCAAATCCTATGAGAGAGGTGAACCCGGCAGAAAAAACTCTTCCCCAGTCAATATTTTTACTGTTTTTTTCTTGAATTGAATACTCTGCGGCGGCGGATGAAACTGAAGAGAGAATGATTGTGACAGGTGCTGAAACGGTGAAGGGAAACAGGAATTGACTGGTCATCCCTCCGAGTAATCCGGTGAATAGTGGAAAGAAAATATGTTTTCCGTAATCACCAAGTTTGGAAAATCGATTTGAAGTTGAGACATAGTTATCGCAAGAAATATTATTTTTCTCAAGATCAGAGCAAAAGTCGTTTACCCATTGAGGTAAAGGATTCGAATAAGAAAGCAGATTGCATAGACCTCCAACAGTAGACATAGAAAGTCCTTTCATGAAAAATTCTGGTAAAACCGGTTTTTGGATTTTTCATGAACTGCCTGGAGTTTGACTGACTTTCTGGGTGGTGAACTGGTTCTTCAATTCGATTGCCAGAATAAACTGGTAAACAGGTTGAAGAATATCTTTTTCAGTTAATTCTGTTTTCGATTTTCATTAGATTTCTAACGAAAGAAAAAAACAGCAACTAAGAGAGTTTAGATAAATGTAAAAATTCGATACCCCCTGAAAGCTTTCCCACTTGGCAAACAGCCATGAAAAAGTTTCTGTTTATTTGATTTTCATTGATGAAATTTTTATATAAGAAAATTTTGAAATAGGCAAGTAATTAGATGAAATAATTTAACTTTTGACCTCCCCTTCATCCCCTCCTTTGTAAAGAGGTGAGAGTGAATCAAAAACAATTTTTCCATCGAGCATCATAAAATGGGCTTTTTCTGATAGGAGTATTTCTGCACAAATCTCTTTTGGATTTTCTTTTTTGATTTTAAATCCGACAATATCCGCTTTTTTATTTTTGGTGATTGAACCGATTTCATTTTCCATTTTCAACGCTTTTGCCCCATTCAACGTTGCCATTTTGATCCATTCTTCCGCAGAAATATCGGGGTAAGTTTTTTTCGCCAAACGAATCTGATCTAGGATGGATAAACTTTCACCGGAGGCAAGCGAGTCAGTGCCCAGAGCGATATTGATATTTCTTTTTCTGCACTCCCCAAGGTTGAATTTTTGATGTGAAAAATAATCATGCGAAGAAGGGCAATGAACAATACTCATTTCATATTTTTCGAGCAGATCGAAATCTTTTTCATCCAAATAATTACAATGAACCGCCATGACCTGATCGGAAAGAAGATGTTGCGATTCTAGGAGTTGAATGGCAGTAGGGGCGAAGCATTTTCCCTCGCTAGAGCACGATGAGCCAGTATTGGGAGAAAATGCTTCGCCCCTACGATTCGCAATGAAATTATAAAGTGGACCCGATTGATTTCTAAAATATTTTTTTTCTTCTTTACTCTCCCCTAAATGAATCGATAAAACTTTTCGTTCATTTGAAAATAGTTTTGGCAATATCTCCGGATGAACTGCATGAACGGAGTGGGGCGAGGCGTAAATCTGAAAAAGAGAAGAGTCGTTTTGAAACCGTGGTTCGAGTTTTTCTGCATTCCTGAACACCATTTCAGCGACTTCTTTGACAACTCCCAGGATTTCAATAAACAGAATTCCGCGGAGTGGACTTTTTAAAATCAATTCAAGATCGGTGTTGAAACTGACATGATCTCCCACGGTGGTAATTCCGCTTTGAAGCATGAGATCAATTCCTTGCTGAATTCCTTTTTGATAATCCTCATCGGAAGTTTGTGGTTTTATTTCGACTACTTTACGAATCCAGTCGGTAAAATTTCCTGGGTATTCGAGTTTTTTTAAAGAAGTGAGTTCGAGGTGAGAATGGGCATTGACGAATCCGGGAAGCAAAACGGTTTGCGGTAGATTGATCGGGATAAAGTCTTTTGAGGAATATTTTTTTTTGATCGTTTCTGAAGAACCTAAATCAAGAATTTGATTTTTTTCAACGACAACGCTTCCATTTTGAATCAGCGGTTGATCGATTGGAAGAATCCAGGGGGCCGATAGAATGAAATTTGAAGATGACTGCATAAAAATCAGCGTACAATTCTCAAGCTCGTTTGGCGGGCAGAGTGTCGAATATAGTAAATGACAATATCTTTCTCTCTTACTTTATAAATGACTCGGTATTTTTCATTTCCTGCCAGCAAACAGCGGAATCCTTTAAAAACATCTTCCATTTTTGCTCCCATGAGAGGGAAGTCGGATAAGTAGGAGATTTTTTTTGAAACTCTTTCTTTCATCCGAGCTGGAAGAGAATCAAGATCACTTTTTGCTTCGGCGGTGAGAAGAACCTGCACGTTTTTTTACCTTTTTGTTAATCTTGGAAGGCGGGTTGAGAGGAGTGAGGCGATTGGCACTTACATCATTTTCGGCCCGGGTAAGCTTTTCTTTCCAGTCAGGTTCGCTCATTTCATCGAGAGTGAGCTTCCAACCTTCATAATTTTCATAGTTCATGAGAACCGCTGCAGGACGACCATTTTGAGTGACAATAATCGATTCTCCAGTCTCCCGAACCATTTCTAAAAGTTGTTTTGCCCGATGTTGCAGTTCGCTGATGGGAAGGATCTGTTGCATGATTAAATTATTATATTTAAATTAAATTTAAATGTCTATTAAATTTAATTTTTTGGCTTAAGTCGAGACGGTATTATAAAAAGTATCTCTTTGTCGCGGTGTATATCCCCATTCACCCACAATTCGTCGCAGCTCTGGAACATTCGTCTGGTTTGGAATTCCGGTCGATCGAACCACATTCTCTTCCAGTAAAGTCGATCCCAAATCATTTCCGCCGAATTGCAACGCGATTTGGGCGGTTTTCAAACCTTGGGTGAGCCACGAAACCTGGATGTTTTGAAAGTTATCCAAAAAAATCCGGCTGATCGCCAGAGTCTTTAAATATTCATGTCCGCCAGCAGCCTCTCCTCCCATCGGCGAATTTCCTGGAACGTAGGTCCAGGGGATAAAGGCGAAAAATCCGTTTGTTTTATCCTGCAGATCGCGAAGTTTTTGGAGATGATTCACCCGATCTTGAATCGTTTCGACATGACCGAACATCATCGTCGCTGATCCTTGAACTCCAAGCTGATGCGCCGTTTCGCAGATCTTCAGCCATTCATCGGCGTTGCATTTACCGGCCGAGATTTCTTTGCGGATCTGATTGTCGAGAATCTCCGCTCCTCCGCCTGGAATCGACTGCAATCCCGCATCCTTCAACTCTTTGATAATCGTTTCGTAAGAGGCTTTGCAGACTTTCGACATATGGTGAATTTCAGAAGGGGAGAAAGCATGAACTGTAATCATTGGAAAAGCTTTTCGAATATGCGATACGAGGTTCGTATAATAATCAAGTTTCCATTCGGGATGATGCCCGCCCTGCATTAAAATTTGCGTTCCGCCATGAGTTAACAAATCGTTTATTTTTTCATCAATCTCCTGAAAGGTGAGTTCATAAGAATCTTCTTCGCCTCGATCGCGCCTAAATGCACAGAACTTGCAATGCAGAACACAGACGTTTGTATAGTTGATATTTCGATCGATGACGTAACCAACAAGCTCACCATTTTTTTCTTTGTTGAGGTGATTGGCAAGTCGCCCGAGAGTTAGGAGATCTCCCCGTTGAAAAAGGAGTAGAGCCTCTTCGGCGTTGATTCTGTTTTTCGCCTCGATCTTACGATACAAATCGGAAATTGAGTTCATGAGTATATCCTTGGATATTTTTGAGATGTTTAAAGAAGGTTTGAATTCCTTCGAGCTCTTCATTTCCCATATAATAATGAAGGTTTTTTGTGAAGTAATCGTTGAGAAGAGGAGAGAATTCTTCTTTCCCCCTCTCCACCGGGGAGAGGGTTGGGGTGAGGGGGAAATGTATTTGGGCAATAATTTTTTCGATATTTTTCAACCCGTGATCACGACTTTTCTTCAATAATTCTGACAACTCCAACATTTGAGGGTTTTTGGTCATCCAGGCGGCAAAAACGAACGGCTTTTTTTGCCAATTCCACCAAACTTCACCGAGATCTAAAGATAAAGAGGAGGAGCCGCTTTTGACCAACGCTTTATCTCCAATCAATAATTTTGCCTGAATTTCTGAGCTGTTCAGATCCGAATCGAAACAGATTTTTTCTAAAGAGATATGGTAGAAATCACGGAGTAGAACTTTGAGAAGAAGTTGTGAGGTTCTTGATTCAGGATCGAGATAAATATTTTTTACATTTTGAATCGATAAATTTTCAGAGTCAAAAAACAGCTGAACACTTTTGACTGCACCTTTTGAGGCAATCGCAATGTTCGGAATTAAATAAAGTTCCGGATTTTCGAAATAGTTGACGATCGGTAAAAGTGCGGCATCAACTTTTCCATTCTTCAATAAAGATAAAAGTTCCGCTGGCGGGAGATGAATAATTTCAAATTCTTTGGGATCGAGAAAAGAGGTGAGCGGGAGCGCGTTGATGTAGGAGACGGAGCCGAGTTTGAGCATCTTCGGTGTCTAATCATTCTTAGGAGGAAAGATCAAGGGTGAGTTAAAAAAGTAGGGGTTCAAAATTTTGAACCCCCATAAAATAGATCAATTAAATTAATCCTTCGACTCCGTAAACTCTGCATCCACCACATTATCTTTATCGGATTTCGGAGGAGCCCCTTCTCCCGTTTGTCCTCCGCCTGCAGCATCAGCCCCTTCCGGTTTTGCCTCCGGTTGCTGGGCGGTTGTCTTGTAAAGCACTTCTGCCATTTTATGCGAAGCTTGGGTCAGTGTTTCAAGATCTTTCTTGATCTGATCGCTCTCACCCGCTTCGATACTCTTTTTCAGGGCAGCGACCGCTTCTTCGACCTGCTTCTTCTCTGCTTCGGGAAGTTTATCCTGGTTTTCTTTCAAGGTTTTTTCAGCGCTATAAACCATCGAATCAGCCTGGTTCTTCAACTCAATTTCTTCCCGTTTCTTTTTATCTTCGGCTTCATGCCCTTGCGCATCTTTCACCAGTTTGTCGATCTCATCCTTCGAAAGCCCACTGGATGCGGTGATGGTGATGTGTTGCTCTTTGTTGGTTGCTTTATCCTTCGCAGTGACATGCACAATACCGTTCGCATCGATATCAAACGATACCTCGACTTGGGGAACTCCGCGAGGTGCCGAGGGAATTCCATCGAGAATAAATTTTCCGAGGGTTCGGTTGTCTCTCGCCATTTCGCGCTCCCCCTGAAGCACATGCACTTCAACGCTCGTCTGGCTGTCGGCAGCGGTTGAGAAAACCTGGGATTTCTTGGTTGGAATCGTCGTATTTCTCTCGATGATTTTGGTCATCACGCCACCCAAAGTTTCAATTCCGAGGGAAAGTGGGGTGACATCGAGCAACAACATATCTTTGACATCCCCGGTCAATACACCCGCTTGTACTGCGGCTCCGGCGGCAACCACTTCATCGGGATTCACTCCCATGTGGGGTTCTTTGCCGAAGAATTTTTTCACCTCTTCGCGGATGCGCGGCATACGGGTTTGTCCACCGACGAGAATCACTTCAACAATATCGCTCGCTTTTTTCTTCGCGTCTTCGAGAGCTTTTTTGACTGGAGTAAACGATTTCAAAATCAGATCTTCACAAAGTGATTCAAGCTTTGCCCGGGTGAGCTTGATGTTCATATGTTTGGGGCCCGAGGCATCAGCCGTTAAGAAGGGGAGATTCACTTCGGTTTCTAAAGTGCTTGAAAGTTCGATTTTTGCCTTTTCACCCGCCTCTTTTAATCTTTGAAGAACCAGTCGATCTTTGCTGACATCAATTCCCTGATCTTTTTTGAATTCGTCGATTAAAAAGTTGATGATGACCTGATCGATGTTGTCACCCCCCAGATGCGTATCTCCGTTTGTTGAAACCACTTCGACCACATTTTCACCGACTTCGAGGATGGAGATGTCAAAGGTTCCACCGCCGAAATCGTAAACGGCAATCAACTCATCCTTCTTTTTATCGAGTCCATAAGCTAAAGCAGCCGCGGTCGGTTCGTTGACGATTCGTTTGACATCGAGCCCTGCAATTTTACCGGCATCTTTGGTCGCCTGACGTTGGGCATCGTTGAAATAGGCAGGAACGGTGATGACCGCTTCGGTGACTTTTTCACCCAAATAATCTTCGGCAGCGAGTTTCAATTTTCTTAGGATGTGAGCCGCAATTTCTGGAGGAGAATAGGTTTTTCCTTGCGCTTCAATCGAGGCATCGCCGTTGGAAGCTTTTACCACTTTGAATGGAACCATTTTCATTTCATCGCCGACTTCATCAAAACGACGGCCAATAAATCTTTTGGAGGAAAAAATTGTATTTTCAGGGTTGGTAATTGCCTGTCTTTTAGCCACTTGGCCGACGAGTACTTCGCCATCTTTTGTGAAAGCGACAATCGAAGGAGTTGTTCTTGCCCCTTCTTGGTTGGGGATAATCTTTGGTTCGCTCCCCTCCATAATTGCGACAACTGAGTTGGTGGTTCCGAGATCAATTCCGATCATTTTTCCTTTTGCCATGACTTGCCTTTCTTTGGGATGAATTTTCAGGAAAGATTCGTTTGCATAAATCTCCTGAAAATTGATGAACTTAACTATCTATAATTTCAGTTTCGATACTTCATATAAGTCGTTGAACTAGAATGTCAAGAAGAGCGGTGAAGAAATAGTTGGGGGTTGGGAGTTGTTATTTTTAATCAAATCTTAATTAACCCCCAACCGCCTTTACCCAATTTATTTTCACCACTTTGAACTTTTTCTTTCTCTTTCTGATTTGGTTTAGTAGAATTTAACAAAAATAAACAAAATTGAATGAATTTTTCATTCGCACTTCGTGACTAACCTTAAATAAGTAAAGAGGGGGGTAGGTTATGACCAGGCGAGCTTCTTTTATCGTGTTTTTCTTCGCGTTTGTTTTCTTTCTGTTTCTATCTGAAACACTCATCACCTATCTGAAACAGGTGAGGTCTCCCAGACCGAGCTCTTATCATATGAAGCTGTATAATTTGAAAACAATTTTTTGATTTTTGCAGCGAAGTGAAAGGGTTGTCGAGTTTTCAAGAACTTTTCAATTCATCTCAAAAAAAATCGTTTCCGGAGAGGGTTCGTCACAAAAGTTTCAGCCATATTTTCAGGCTATTTCGATTTCGACCAAAAATGAAGTTCCATTAACCTTTGACAGGAGAGGGGGAGGTTATGCGGATCTATTTTCGTTTCTGTTCGGTTGTGGTTATTTTTTTACTTTTTTCCGGTTATTCCAGGTTTGTCTCAAGCCAAGAGTTGGAGGAATTCCCTGTTTTTGAAGAAAAATCTGATTTGTCCAGACACGCCATTCAATGCGATCCTCCTCCCGAGGGTTCATACGACAGAAACTGGGATTTGAACGCCTGGTTGGCTGCGCATCCCGGAGAAAGATCAAAAGTGGTTACTTCGCAGTCTGGAAATAAAGATCCTGCCTCATTTATCGGAGGAGGCTGGCTTTCCTGGCTTTTGGAGATTTACCAGTTTCGCTTGGCCTGGAATGATATCATTGGTCCGATTCCCAGAAGTTGTGTTCCACTCGATTCCCGGGAAGAACCTCTCGGGCTGACAGCCGAGGAGCAAAAAGAGATCGACAGCTCTGCGTATACCATGAAAAAATTCAGTTATCGTGGGGCGCATGGAGAGCGCATTCCCGCCTTTCTTCTGATTCCGCACGGAATCACCCATCCGACTGCAGCGGTTTTGGTGATGCATCAATCGCTCCAGATTTGTGGAAAAAAAGAACCGGCCGGAGTTTGCAAAGAGGGAACCCCCTGGCTTGACTTTGCGCGTGATTTTGCCCGCAAAGGTTTTGTTGTCCTCGCTCCCGATTCCATTGGATATGGAGAAAGAGCGGTTCACTCGTGGGATACAGGTCTCGAATATGCCGATGCAGCGCCGCTTTTGAGCCGATTTCCACGAGCCTCATTGATGGGGCTGAGAATTTCCGATGTCAAAAGGGGAATCGGTTTTTTACGATCCCTTTCCATCGTGGATAAAAAAAGGATTGGAATGATCGGTCATTCAAACGGGGGGATCGAAACCCTGTTCACCGCCGCCTATGATCCTCGTATTCGTTGTGCGGTTTCCAATGGAGGTCCCAACCTGTTGAGACGCGAAACGGATGGTTTTGGCGGTTGGACTCCCGGAATTGCGCGCTGGGCCGGTTACGCCTATATGCCTGCCCTCGCTTTTTTCAATGGTGATATTGAGAATCTTCCGGTTGAAATGCATCAACTTTACGCCATGGTTGCTCCCCGCGGACTTTTTCTCTCCCTGATTGAGGATGATACAATTGCCCCCAAAAATGACCGGATTGATTTTGCAATGAATGAAGCCCAGAGAGCTTATTCGGCGATTGGCGGGAATTTCTCCTATCATACCATCCGGTCAGGAAAAACCCCGGAGTGTCGAGCGGAATGGGGAACTGCCGGATGCATTTCAGATGGATATGATGAATGTCTCAAAAAAGGGGATGTCGCCTGTCTCGCCAATTATGCGTTGGTTGGAATGACCGCTGAATGTGTTGCAAGGCAGCCGAGCGGAATCAGCTACTACTGTGCCCACGAACTTTTTTGGGATAATTGCCGGCAGAAAGAGGGAAAATCGGAATCTGAATGTATGGCACGTTTTGCCGGAGTGGGAATGAGTAACGCCTGCATTGCCCAATCGACCGACTGGATCTGTCGGCGGGATCATGGATGGTATCCGGAAACAGAGGCAGCTGCCTATCCGTGGTTTGAGGCCTGTCTGAAAGAATAAAATCTCTCGACAATTTCGTAAGAATGATTATTTAGGAGGGTGGAATGCTCTTTAGGCATTCCACCCTTTTTTATTCATTTTAAACAGTAGAGATTTTATGGCCCACAAACGTGATTATTACGAGGTTTTAAGCATCTCCAAAGAGGCGAGTTTTGAAGAGATCAAGAAGGCGTATCGTCAGTCTGCTCTCCAATATCATCCCGATCGTAATCCTGGAGATAAATCCGCTGAAGAAAAGTTTAAGCAGGCCTCGGAAGCTTATGAGGTTTTATCTGATCCCCAAAAGAGGGAGGTTTACAACCATTACGGTCACGCCGGCCTCTCCGGGACTGATTTTCATCCTTTTACCAATGTTGAAGATGTCTTCAGCTCGTTTGGGGATATTTTTGAGGATTTTTTCGGTTTTGGCGGACGACAAGGTCAGCGAGGTTCGCGAACTCGCGCCACTCGTGGTGATGATCTTCGGTATGATCTTCCCATTAAATTTATTGAGGCTTATCAGGGGGTCGAAAAAGAGATCCGGTTTTTGAAGGATACAACTTGCGAAACTTGTGAAGGAAGAGGTCATCCCGCCTCTGCGAAACCGAATGTCTGTCAGCAATGTCATGGAAAAGGGCAGGTTTATCACTCGCAAGGTTTTTTCACGATTTCGAGTACCTGCTCCGTCTGTCGCGGTGAAGGAAAAATCATCAAAGTTTTTTGTGGCACTTGCAAGGGGGAAGGAATTGTTAGAAAAGAGAAAAAGCTTAAAGTAAAAATTCCAGCCGGGGTTGATACTGGCAATCGTCTGGTTCTCAAAGGTGAAGGGGGATCGGGTTCTCATGGTGGTCCGATGGGAGACCTCTATGTGGTCGTCAACGTCGAGCCGGATGATCGCTTTCAACGGGAGGGGCTTGATCTCTGGGTTGATCTTCCGATTTCATTCGTTCAGGCAACGTTGGGGGGAAAGTTGAAAGTTTCTACCCTGGCAGGCGAAGAGGAAGAAATCGAGATTCCCGCAGGAATTGATGCGGGAGATACGGTGGTCATTGAAGGAAAAGGATTCCCTGAAATCAAGGGGGGAAAACGGGGAAATCAGATTCTGCAGGTGGTTTTGAAAACACCCAAAAAATTATCCGAGAAACAGAAAGAATTGTTGAAAGCTTTTGCCGAAGAAGAGGCTTCGATCGAACCGGAAGAAGCTGAGGTGAAAAAAGGGGGAAGAAAAGAGAAGAAGAAAAGAAAATTTCCGTGGAGTTGATCCAAAAGTAGGGGCGAAGCATTTGCCATTGCAATCACACTTTTGTTTGATCTTGGGGGCAAATGCTTCGCCCTAAGTGGGAGAGATAGATAAAATTTGGATAGAAAAAAAAGGAGAAATGAATATGCAGATGACCGTTCCAGAAGTGACCGAGAAGGTGAAAAAATTTCATCCACTTCTCAACAGCATTTTTGAAGAGATGGGAAAAGTGATTATCGGTCAACGTTATCTCCTTGAACGAATGGTGATCGGGCTTCTTCTCGAAGGGCATCTGCTGATTGAAGGGGTTCCGGGATTGGCGAAGACGACCGCCGTTAAAACCTTGGCGCAGATCTTGAAACTCTCCTTTAAAAGAATCCAGTTTACTCCCGATCTGCTTCCAGCCGATCTGATCGGAACGCAAATCTACAATCCAAAAACGCAAGAGTTTGGGGTGAAAAAAGGGCCGATTTTTACGAACATTGTTTTGGCCGATGAAATCAATCGTGCTCCTGCCAAAGTCCAAAGCGCATTACTCGAAGCGATGCAAGAGAAACAGGTGACGATTGGCGAAGAGACGTTCCGCCTGACTCCGCCGTTTGTCGTTCTGGCGACGCAAAATCCGATTGAGCAGGAAGGGACCTATCCTCTCCCAGAAGCGCAAATCGATCGTTTTATGCTCAAGCTGAATGTCGATTATCCAACTCGGGGTGAAGAGGCGGCGATTATTGAATCGGTGGTTTCTCATCGCACCCCGATCGAACTGGTTCCGAAATTTGGTCATCAAGAACTTTCTTCCATTCGTGACGTCATTGATGCGATTTATCTCGATCCCAAAATCAAGGAATATATTGTGAAAATTGTTTTTGCGACCCGAGAACCGAAAGAGCTCGGGCTCGGTCTCGAAAATTATATCCAGTTTGGGGCTTCCCCCAGAGCCTCGATTTTCCTCTATCAGGTGTCGAAGGCTTATGCGTTTCTCCAGGGAAGAGGATATGTCACTCCGCAAGATGTCAAGACGATCGGCTTTGATGTTCTTCGCCATCGAATCATGAGAACCTATGAAGCGGAGGCGGAAGGATTGAATACTGACCAGATTATCCAGAAAATTTTTGATCATATTGAAGTGCCTTAGAGATAGTTAGGAGTTGGGGGTTAGGAGTCAGGGGAAAGAAAAAGGAATGGTTCATGCTAAATTATAAAATGTTGCCGATAGGAGATCAGGCTCCGAAAGTGGTGAATGTAGTGGTCGAGATTCCGACCGGGTCGAGTAACAAATATGAATTTGATCCTGACTTAAATGTTTTTCGTCTCGATCGGGTTTTGTATTCTCCGGTTCATTATCCGGCCGATTATGGATTTATCCCGAACACACTCGCCCAGGATGGCGATCCGCTCGATGTGCTGGTTCTGATTTCCCGGCACACTTTTCCAGGATGCTTGCTAGAAGCCCGTCCGCTCGGGGTTCTTGAAATGAGAGACAACAAGGGGATTGATGAAAAAGTTTTGGCGGTTGCGAACTCTGATCCCCGTTATCAAAATTTCAGGAAATTAGAGAATGTTGAACCGCATGTTTTGAAAGAGATTGAACATTTTTTTACGGTTTATAAAAGTCTCGAAGGGCTTGAGAGTACGACGTTTGGCTGGTCTGATCAGAAGACAGCCTATGAAAAGATTAAAAAGTATCAATTGAAATAAACTTGTGGCTACTGATATCCGAACGAACTAAAAGCGGGACATGGTGAGCGTAGTGTCACGAAGTCGAACCATCACTCGAGTGCACCCTATTCATGGTTCGACCAGCTCACCATGTCCCATTTGCATAAAAAATTTTTGGGAATCTGAGTTGTTGCATCAACCTTTATGCTCTCGAAAGAAATTCTTAAAAAAGTCAAACTGATCGATATCAAAAGCAAGTATCTTGCGACCGAGGTTTTTGCGGGCGAATATGAAAGCGCGTTTCGCGGCCATGGGATGGAGTTTGAAGAGGTTCGGGAATATCAGTTGGGGGATGATATTCGTTCGATTGACTGGAACGTCACTGCCCGCATCGGACATCCGTATGTGAAAATGTTTCGCGAAGAGAGACAGCTTTCGGTTCTTTTTTTGGTCGATGCCTCTGCCTCTGAAAAATTTGGAACCCGCCAAAAATTCAAGAATGAAGTCGCCGCGGAAGTGGCCGCTCTGCTTGCGTATGCGGCGGTTCGAAGCAATGACAAAGTCGGATTGATCACGTTTACCGACCGAATCGAGAAATATATCCCTCCCAAAAAAGGGAGTTCCCACGTTTGGCAGGTGATCAAAGAAATTCTTACCTTTGAACCGAAAGGGAAAAAAACCGATTTGCAAAATGCGCTGCAATTTTTGGCGAAAGTTCTTCATCGTCGGGTGATCTGCTTTTTGATATCCGATTTTTTTTCGCCCGATTTTTATCCGGAGCTTGGGGTTGCCGCGAAAAAACATGACATGATCAGTCTGGTTTTGAGAGATCCGGCCGAGGAAAAATTTCCGAAATTGGGATGGATTCAATTTTACGATCCTGAAACCGGAAGCTATCGCTGGGTGGATACGCGGCAAAAATCATTTCAATCTTATTTTGAAGAGATGAAAAACAGAAAGTTGGAGAAAGTGTTGTCCAACTTTCTTTCGCTCGGGGTTGATTACTGTTATATCGATACCAATCAAGATTATGTCACCCCGCTTCTTAAGCTTTTTCGTGCTCGGGAGAAAAAAGTATAAATGCTTCTCGTTCTTCCAACCGTTGACCAGATGACCGATATTCTTGATCTCAAGCCGATCTACTGGTTCAGTCTTCTCTGGCTTTGGGTAACTCTTGCCGTTTTGTTTCTTCTTTTGGCCGCGCTTCTGGTTCGTCTCTATTTGAAAAAACGAAAAAAAGAGGTGAAGCCGGTTGAAATCATTATTCCTGAAAAAATAATTACCCCGAAGGAAAAAGCGTTGGGGGCATTAGAAAACCTCGAAAGTCTTGGGCTGCTTGAGCGAGGACAATACCGAAAATATTATTTTGTCTTTAGTGAAATTGTGAAAACTTTTCTCGAAGAAGAATTGAAGATTTTGGCGATTGATTCAACGACTGAAGAGATTGCCTTGCTTCTCTCCAGTTCTCACTTAACGGCGGATCAGCAAAACTTTATCGAAAATTTGTTGAAAGAGATGGATTTGGTGAAGTTTGCGAGAAAAGTTCCGTCGAATGCGCAAGTAGTCGAGTTGCGACAGAGTGTGTATAGGTTTTTGAACAGTTTCTGACGAGTCTGACTTGTCTGATGCGTCAGACAAGTCAGAGTTTGAGTTCTATGTTTCGTTTTGAAAGCCCCTATTTTCTTTTGTTGTTGCTGGTTCTTCCTCTTTTGGTTTGGGTTGAAAAAAGAAGAAAAAGCGGATTTCTGTTTTATTCTTCTCTTTCGTTGATTCAGGAAGCTAGCAGTTTACAGCGAAAACTGTTTCTGTTTTTGCCGGTGATTTTGCGATGGATGGCAATCGTTTTTTTCATCGTTGCGCTGGCGAGACCACAAACCGCCAATGTCCAAACCGAGGTGATCAGCAGCGGAGTCGATATTATTTTGACTCTGGATGCCTCCGGCAGCATGCAGGCACTGGATTTCAAGATTAACGGCGAAGAGGTGGATCGCCTAACCGCTGTCAAAAAGGTGGTGACCGATTTTATCCAGCATCGCGAAAGTGACCGAATTGGAATGGTGGTTTTTGGAGAAATCGCCTTTACCCAATGTCCATTGACGTTAGATTATGATGTCTTGCTCTCTTTTCTCAATCAGCTTGAAATCGGTGTTGCAGGAGATGCCACCGCCATTGGGGATGGAATCACCTTGTCTGTGAAGCGGTTGAAAGATCTCCCCTCCAAATCCAAAGTGATTATTCTTTTGACCGATGGTCGAAGTAACGCCGGAATTGTCAGCCCGGAAAAAGCGGCGGAGATTGCGGCGACCTACGGAATCAAGGTTTACACGATTGGGGTTGGAACGAAAGGGCCGGTTCCTTTCCCCCAAGAGACGTTGTTTGGGATGAGAAAAGTGATGGTGGAACTCGATATCGATGAAGAAACCGTTCAAAAGATCGCCGAAAAAACAGGGGGACAATTCTTTCGAGCGACTGACACCGAAGGTTTGCAAAAAATTTACAGAACGATCGATCAATTGGAAAAAAGCGAGGCGAAGGTCAAACATTTTCAGGAATATCACGAGCTGTATCGTTCTCTCGTGATTGCGGGACTTCTTTTATTATTGTTGGAATTTGTCTTGAGACAGACCGTTTTTAGAAGGTTTCCATAATTATGCAATGGGGTGATACACAATATCTGCTGTTTTTACTTCTGATTCCAATCCTGGTTGGATTGCTCATTTTTCTGTTTAAAATCAGGAAAAAAAGCATCGAACGCTTTTGTGATCCGCAATTTATCCAGACGCTTGCTCCTCTCTGGAGCCCGTCCCGTCTGGTTTTAAAGCAGATCTTTTTGGTGCTCACTTTCGTTTTTTTGATTCTTTGTCTGGCAGAGCCAAAATGGGGATACCATTTTGAAGAAGTCATCCGAAAAGGGAATGATCTTTTCTTGATTGTTGATCTTTCAAACTCGATGCTCGCGGAAGATCTGAAGCCGAATCGGCTTGAGCGGGCGAAACGAAAAATTCGCGATCTGCTGAAAATGGCGAATGGAGACCGAATCGGGATGATCGTTTTTGCCGGCCGGTCGATTCTGATCTGTCCTCTGACCCTTGATTATCAGGCGGTAGAGCAGTTTTTGAATGATCTTTCTCCCGACCTGATTCCGATTCAGGGAACCGATCTTTCGGGTGCTTTCAAGTTGGCGATGAATAATTTCAGGGATCCAAAAAGTTCCAAGGCGTTGATTGTTTTGAGTGATGGGGAAGATCATTCGGATGAACTCGAATCGACGGTGAACAGTTTGAAGGAGAAAAAAATCCCGCTTTATATTCTCGGTTTTGGAACTCCCGAAGGGGCACCTGTTCCGCTTCCGAAAGGGGAGGGGGGATTCAAGAGAGATCGGTCCGGAAATATCGTGATTTCAAAACTCGAAGAGCAGACGTTGGCAGAGATCGCCAAAAAGAGTGGCGGAGTCTACATTCGATCGGTCACGAATGATGAAGATTTGAACGAGCTTTATGTGAAAGATTTGAAAGGGGCTTTGAAAGGGAATGAAATCAAGTCGGGAAAAAAGCGGGTTTATGAGTCACGGTTTCAATGGCCGCTCGGGTTTGCGTTCTTGGTTCTTCTGATTGAACTTTCGATCGGTGAAAATCGGAAAATTCGGATACAAAACTGAATGAAATACTTTCTTAAAAAATATTTGATCTTGTTCCTGTTTTTTCTCTTTCCTGCTCTTTTGCAGGCGAGTCCGCTCAACTTTGTCGATAAATATCAGGCAGCGAAAGCGTACGAAGAAAAAAAATTCAGCGAGGCAAAAGAGCTGTTTGAACGAAGTGTCAAAAAAAACCCTTCTGATTTTAAAACGATGTATGATCTCGGGAATTCCTATTATCGGACCGGTGAATTTGCAAAATCGATTGAAACCTTTTCAAAAACGATTCAAACTGCAGATCCAATATTAAACGAAAAATCGTATTATAATCTGGGAAACAGTTTTTATCGAACTGGAGAGCTTGAAAAGTCGCTTGAATCGTATGCCAAAGCACTGGAGATAGATCCGAAAGATCCAGAGGCGAAATTAAATTATGAGTTTGTAAAGAAAAAGTTGGAGGAGAAAAAGAAGGAAGAGGAGAAAAAAAAACAGGAACAACAACAGGCACAAAATCAGCAGAATCAGCAAGATCAACAACAACAGAAATCGGGTGACTCCCAAAACCAGCAACAGCAACAAAATCAGCAACCGGGAGAAAATAAGCAGAACGGGCAAAATCAACAACCCGATCCGCAAAACCAGAATAAAAAACCGGACGATCAAAAAGATCAAAACCAACAAGGAAACAACGGAGAACAAAAAGAGAATCAAAATCCCCCTCCGAATGGAAATCTGGAGGCGAAAAATAAAGAGTCAGAACAAAATAATCCTCCCCCTTCTGATCTGCAGAAAGAGGGGAAGGGAAAAATGAGCAAGCAGGAAGCGGAGCAGCAGTTAGGCTCTCTCGAAGAAGATCAGCAGAAGATTTTAAAAGGGCAGATTTCCAAAAAGTTGGGGAGATTGAGAAAGGTTGAGAAAGATTGGTGAGTTTTTTGAAGGAAAATATTTTGTTTTTTGTGATCCTAAATTTTCCTTTCAATCTTATTTTTACTTGATTCACCGGCCCAAAAAACAAAATATTTTCCTTCAAAAAAACTGAAGAGATATGAAAGAAAGAGGTATGATGAGAAAGGTTTTATTTACACTTATTTTTTCCCTTTTATCCTCGATCGCTTTGGCGCAAGGGGTGTCCCTCGAAACCTTCGTCGATAAACCGAATGTTTCCATGGAGGATGAACTGGTTCTTACGATCCGGATCAAAGGAGCAACGGTTTTCACTGAGCCGCAGATCCCCAATCGCGGGAATTTTGATGTCGTTTCCCGTGGTTCTTCTTCCAAAATTGAAATGGTCAATGGAAGTCTTTCCGCCCTGAAAGAATATGTCTATATTTTGTCTCCCAAAAAAACGGGGAGTTTTACGATTGGTCCGATCTCGATTTTTGTTCAGGGGACTGAGTATAAGTCAGGCGCGATTCCAGTCACGGTTACTTCAGCGGGTGGATCTGGCTCCAGCAAAAATCCCTCTTTTCCTCCCGGCCGCTCTCCTCCTATTAATTCTCCAGCAAATCCCCCGGATGATTCGAATGGAGAATATAAAGATCTTTTTGTAACGGCAGAGGTTGATCAGAAAAATCCGTATCGGGGAGAACAACTGATTTATACTTTTCGTTTGTTTACCAGCCGAAGTATCGGGAGTGCGAATCTTCGTCTTCCGGAGTTTCAGGATTTTGTGAGTGAAGAGATTCAGAAAGAAAACAAATATTACAAAGATCTGGGTGGAAAGCGTTATGTGGTGAGTGAATATCGGATGGCGCTTTTTCCGACGAAAACCGGTTCTATTTCGATCCCCCCTGCCACTTTGCAGGTAGAGGTGGAAGAGCAGGTCGGCGGATCAAATTTTTTCAATGACCCATTCATGAATTTCCGAGGCGGACCGATGGCAATGCGTCCCCGGTCATTAAAAACCGCTGAGTTGAAGGTCGAGGTAAAACCGCTTCCGACTCCGCCGGCCGATTTTAAGGGGTTGGTCGGTTCCTACAAGCTGGATTCTACTCTTTCCAAAAAAGAGGTGACTGTCGGTGAAACGGCAACTTTGACTTTGACGGTCTCTGGAAATGGAAATGTTAAAGAAGCGCAAGTGGCAGAAAATTTCAAGATTCCCAACTTGAAAGTCTATGATGACAAGCCGACGGTTGATTTGAGAAAAAGTGCTTCCGGCGTTTCAGGGAGCAAGGTTTTTAAGTTTGCTCTGGTTCCAGAAGCTCCGGGGCAGATGCAGATCCCAGCACTAACGTTTTCGTATTTTAATCCAAAAAGCGGAGCCTATGAGCCGTTGAGTAGCAAAGCGTTTGATCTGTTGGCGATTCCTGGATCCGAATCGGGTAAAATTCGAAAATCAGAATCGAACAAGATTCAAGGATCTGAAGTTACCCCCTCGGCTGAAGATATTGCGACGATTCATCCCGAATTGAAAAATAGCCATGAAGGAACCGGCTCGTATTTTATCGATGCGATGGTTTTCCTCTTTCTGCTTCCTCCATTTTCTTTCTTGGTTGTTTTTGTTTTTCTTCGTCGCAAAAGGTGGGTGAGTGAAAACAGTCAGCTGGTTCGCAAGCAGAGAGCACTTTCAGAGACGATTCAACGGTTGAAAGATATCCAGAAAGAAAAATCAACCCTCGATGTGCCCACCGAAGTCAGTTATCTGGTCAAAAAATATCTGGGAGATAAAGTTGGGAAAGTCGGAACTGCCTTGACTCCCGCGGAAGTCAAACAGATCTTCCTGAAAAAATCGAAAGAGAGTCTGATTGGCGATTCGTTGGTGCAGTTTTTACAGGAGCTGGAGAGTTGGCAATATGGAGGATTTGCGAAAGAGCCAGGTTGGGAAGATCGGGTCTGTTCGAAGGCGATTGAATTGATCAAGGGGGCGGAGAAAGAGTTAAGATAAATTACAGTTATTTTTAGCTATTCAAAATCATTTTAAATTTTTGTCATTCCCGCAGGCTTCTTCAGCGGGAATCCCCCTGATCCAATAATTGAGTAGGGGGATCCCCGAGCCCGAAGGGATCCCTGTGGGACAAAAACATTCGGGGAAGACATGGATATAAAGATGTTGGGAGATTATAATTAATCTATGAGAGAAAAAATCTTCATTATTTTTCTGTTTGTTTTTTGTTCTTCGAATTTATTTGCCGCCGTCGATTCAAACGTTCAAACCCTATTTCATCAAGCAAATGAAGCATATCTCGCCCGCGATTTCAAAAAAGCGGTGGAGCTTTATAACGATCTGCAGAAGAAAGGGATTCAGTCGGGTGATCTTTTTTATAATCTTGGAAATACCTATTACCGAACCGGTCGTGTCGGTTGGGCGGTTTATTATTATCTGAAAGCAATGCAGCTCGAGCCGAGAGATCGCGATCTTGTGGCAAATTTTCAGGCGGTGACCAGCAAGCGGGTCGACCAGTTTGAACTTTCGGTTTCAAATAAAATTTTTCAGACTTTTTTCTTTCTCAATGATTTCGTTACTTTCAAAGAGTTGGCATTGATAACTTTAATGATCCATTTCGTTTTTTTTGGATTGCTTGCCCTTTATTTATTTAAAGAAAAACATTCTTTAATTATTCCACTATTTATTTTTGGGGTTTTAAATCTGATTCTCATTTCCTCGACAGTTGCCAAGTTTTATACCGAGCAGGTTCAAGATCTGGGTGTGATTGTGGAATCGAATGTTCCGGTTTATTCTGAGCCGACCGATAAATCGATCAAACTCTTTGATTTGCATGAGGGAACCATTGGAGAGATCAACGATCAGATCAAAGATTTTTTGAAAATTCATCTTCCCGATGGAAAGGTTGGATGGATGAAAGCGGGCGATATTCAGCAGGTGAAATAGAGTTTAAAATCCTCCCTTTTTTGTTTAGAGAAAATGGGATCTCCATAGGATAAAAAGTTATGAATCTTCAAAACCCAAAAGAAACTTTAAGAAAACTTCTTCTTGAAAAATCGTATGAAAAAAAAGAGGTGCTTCTCGCTTCCGGTCGAAAATCCGATTTTTATTTCGACGGAAAGCAAACTTCTTTACATCCGCTTGGTTCTTATCTGATCGGTTCTCTTTTTTTTGAGATGATTCAAAACTCAGGTCGAAAAATTGAAGCGATCGGCGGGCCGACGCTCGGAGCTGATCCAATCGTCACGGCTGTCAGCCTGATCAGCCAACTGAAAGAAAAGCCGATCCCCGCTTTTATCATTCGCAAAGAACCGAAAAAACATGGAACTTCTGCGTGGATCGAAGGGGAAAAAAACCTGAGGCCGGGAATGCAGGTGGCCCTAGTCGAAGATGTCGTCACCTCCGGAGGCTCGGTTCTCAAGGCGGCCGAGAAAGTTGAAAAAGCGGGATATTCTGTCAGTCTCATTCTGACCCTCGTTGATCGCGAAGAGGGGGGAAGAGAGAAGATCGAAGAGAAGGGGTATCGATTTGAGGCAATTTTTACCAAGCGTGAACTTTTCGCTTCTGAGTAGATCAATTCATCTCTTCTCAACGAATATCTATTTTCGAGCATCCAGCCCTTTCTATAGGTTTATCATTTTCCTCATAACGCCTCGGAGTCAGTGATCACCCGTGCCGCCCAGAGACTGTTGCCAATGTCTCCTCCATGGCTTTCACCCCATTCCCCAACCTCTTGCAGCACTTTGTCTTTCATGATTTGAATCATCTCTTTGGGGATCTGTTTCAGCATCTCGTGCGCCTTGGGATCTCCCACTCCGTTACTCCCCCCGCCGGCCAAAATCATTCCGGTGATTATTTTTCTGACGACGTTATTCGCAATATCGCCGGATAAGCTGGTGAGATAATTTTTTGCGTCATCCCATTGTCCGGTTTTGGTTGCTTCGGCAATCTTGTCGGCAAAGGTTTGC
Source organism: uncultured Pseudomonadota bacterium (assembly GCA_964609335.1). Taxonomy (GTDB): domain Bacteria; phylum UBA10199; class UBA10199; order JADFYH01; family JADFYH01; genus CAZSRQ01. The sequence goes on along the minus strand of CAZSRQ010000004.1, from coordinate 8,863 downwards.
GCCTCTTCAGCACTGTAGCTTCCTGGAAGAAAGGATTTCATTCGAATCGCCCAATCGGCTGCTGCAGGCTCGTGGCCGATGGTGATTTTTCCACGAAGAATCGACAATAGATTGTTCGGATTTTTAGAATCGGCTAAAACTCCCTGCCAATCTACCTGTGAGTCAGTCGTCTGAATGACGATTTTTGAACCGAGCTTCGCATCGACTGTAAAGGTTTCTGTCGGATCCCCTCCGTTTTTATGGATAGAAATTTTATATTCCATTTTGGAACTGTCATAATTCACCTCCACCTTATCTGCCACAGAAGTGGGGGTAAGAGTGATGATCCCTGAAGTGATTATTTTGTGATGAGAGATGGAATCATCAAAATTTGGATGGAGGTTAATATCGGGTGCAACCGCAGTTCCGATGTAGTTTGCAATCGGTTCACCCTCGACGGTTTCAACGTGAGTGATTGCGGTATCCCCATCGACCAACGCTTCGCCTGCTGGATCGATATCCTGTAAAGTCGCGGCAATTTTTTTCCCATTTCCGCCTGTATTCAAAGTGTGCTGATCTCTTCCCTTTAATTCACCGACAAATTCGATTCGGCTCGGGTCGATCTCTAAATCTAAATGATCGATTAATTCTGAATCTACTTCGATCGTTTCTTTTTCGACTCCATTCTCCCAATTAGTTTTACTTGAATAGACATGAACAAGATAATTTTTGTTGTCGTCATTATATTCGACTTTGAAATACTCGCTGTTCGAATTGGGATTGAGCGTAACGGTGCCGCTCGCGCGAACGATTGTTTTTCTATTTGTTCCTTCTGCGATCGGATAAATACTGAAATCTTTTCCATCATAAACGGGAGAGCTGTTTTCTTCACCTGTCGGCGAATCCCCCGCTCGTTCATTGGTAACCTGATTGGCAGAATCAACTTCCCCATCTGCATTTTCAATAGGATCCCATCGGCTGCTTTCAGGAAATTCTTCGTGAAGCATCTCTAATGCCTGATTGAGCCAGAGCCGTTTTTGCTGCATCGTTCCTCCGTTGATATTTCCTGTTTTAAGATCGTTTTGGATTTCCTGGATGTAGTTCGACAAATACTCGATTCTTTGAAAGTTTTGATTTGATTCTGTTGTCTGCCCATTGTCAAAAATAAGCCTCTCTTGGACGGAGTTGAAATTTTTTGTTACGTTGGATGAATAGCCCATTTGATTTCTCCTAAGATAAATAGTGAATAACCGGGTTTATCCTCTCATTCCTCTAACAATACTCATCGCAGTCTGATGTTCATTCGCATTGAAGTTGTTGGCAAATTCGATGGTTCTGTTTTTCTGGTCGTTGACATCTTTAATGAGAGAAGTAATCAGCTGGATCGTATCGTTGACTTCACTCATCTGTGTGGTGAGTTTTTGTTCTTCTTTGCTATCTTTCTTTCCTAAAGCCTTGGCAAGATTATCAGAAACTTTTTTTCGGTTGTCTCTGGCATCGGTCAGTTGTTTCGCGAGCATTTCATTCATCTTGGCGGCATCTTTTGATTCGAGTGAAGATAAAATAATCATCGCCAAAGTGAGATTTCCTGATTTGATGGCAGTCATCATCAGATTAAGCTGTTGAGTTACTTTTCGATTAGAGGCAGCTAATTCCTGAAACTGGCTGTTTTTATTGTTTTGCTGAATCATATAAGTGACCGGGTTATAGGGGGTGGAAGAGGCGGTAAGAGCCGATCTTTCAGAGGCTGAAAAACTTGCATCGACAGGTTGAACCCCTTTGTTCTGAAGCTGAGAGAGCTGTTTTACGAGATAAACAGAATGCTCGGAGGTGAGATTACTTTTATTAGGAGAGAGATTTTGAAAGGAAGAGGCGGTGCCTAAAGAGGATGAAAGATAGTTTGCGCTTGTCTCAAATTCTTTGTGAACAGTATTCATTTTTTTCTCCTTGGTTTTAAGATTTTTTGATTCTTGTTGTCAGAAGAGTATTGCGAGCGATGTGCCAATCTTTTTCACAGCAGAGAAAAAATAAAAAACGTTGATATTTTGAATGGTTAAATAAATGGATCTCTCGAAATGATTTTCGGTCAGTCCTAAAATCGAACTGATTTTAGAAAAGTTTTTGTCTGATTTTTGGAAATTCCAAAAACCAAAAAGCCCTGTCTTTTGAGACAGGGCTTCCGGCGCCTTCCATCCCGGATAGAATTTTATAAAATCTATCCAGGTGAAACTTTTTTAATTGAATTAAATGTTAAGCTTGCTCTTCAAAAATAGGGGTGAATGGAAATTTTTCCTTTTCTGAATTAACTTCTGGAACAGAGCTGATCTGTGAAAGAATCGAGGCTGCTTTGGGAGAAACCTTCTCAATTAGCGGAGTTAATTGGGAGATCAAAGGGAAGAAACCTTTGAGCGATCCCAAAACATCGGTGAGAGGTGAAGCAATCTTCGATAGAAAAGGGAGTGCTTTTGAAAAGAGATCTCCGACTTTTGAAAGAACTCCTCCTCCTGGAATCAAATTTAATGCACCCGAGGCGATCTCTTTTATAAAACCAGTGATATTTCCCTTTGCGATTTGAGCGATCCCTTTCAACAAACTCCAACCACCTGAAATTGCTTGTCCGACGACCGGAATGAAACTTAAAAACGGAGAGGCAAACTTCATGATTTTTGAAAATACTCCGACGATTTTTTTCAGAAAGCCGAAAAAACCAGCTGATTTTTTGGGAGCCTCTTCCTGATTTTCAATTTTTTGTTCCGACGGTTGAAGAAGATTTACTTTGCTCGATTGAGCTGAAAGTTTTCCTTCTGCCGCGAGACCGGCCGCGCTCCATTTTCCATAAAGTCTTTCCGCTTTTGCAATGTTTGCTTCTAGCGAACTTGTCTTTGAATTTGATTTTTCCATCGATTTTGAATCATTTTCCTTTGGATCGGTTGAAGAATCTTGAGAAGAACCCTCTTTCAATAAAAGCTCAAAATTTCTGAGCGTTGTTTGAATTGGGGAAGAGGGGAGAAAAGATTCTTGTTCTGAAGAGTGAGAGTCCACTTGCTCTTTGTTTCCATTCATTAATTTAAAAAAATCTTGGGCAAAATTTCCTCGGTCATAATTGTTGATGTTTAATCCGTTCATGTTTTTTCTCCTTTTGTTTTCTGACTGTTTTTGTGCAAGTTGACAGATAGATTTCGTGCTGTTAGGCCATAGGATCTGAGGGGGAACCCGGCGGGTCGCCCCTACCGTTAAATTCGCGAACTGACTCGAATCGCTCTTTGAATATTTTTAATCTTCTGATCGAGACCATAATATTGCCCCTCTTTCAGGTTTTCGATAATGGTCTGATGAAGATTCTGAATTGATTTTTGAACTGTTTCTTCTTTTTGGTTTTTTTGTGTTTCCATGCGAAAACAAGATTGCACGAGAGATGCCAAAGAGGCCGAGTGAAAGAACTGTTGGTAAAATAATTAGAAAAAGTAAGAGGTTAGAAAAGATTTTTGAAAATATTTTGATTCAATCGTTTGATAAGTTTTTTCAGGTTTTGTACGATAAAAAAACTTTCACGGTTTGAATTCTGGAAACTGAATCTATGAAAAACCAAGAGTCGATCAAGCCGATCTTAGATGCCTCCGAATTGAAGATTCTTTCGATCTTTGCTGATACCCTGATTCCATCCACTAAACTTTTACCTGAAAAACCGTCCGAGCTCGAAATTCCAGAGATGGTCAATGATTTTCTTCATTATTCTTCGTGGGTCGTTGCAAAAACGTTTCGTTTTGCGCTTCAATATCTTGAAATGCGCGCCTATTTTTTTCATTCTTCCATGAAAAGATTTAGCCAGATGAGCGACGAAGAGCGAACAACCTATTTGGAAAGTTGGCAGCATTCTTCCAAGCTTCATCGAATGACTTTAATCAGGGTTCTTGAGGCGTTTGTTTTATCCAGTTATTATTCCCATCCGAAAGTGACCGAAAAAATCGGGTATGTGGCAAAGCTTCCGAATAAAATCCCGTCGAAATCGCTTTATGGAGACAATGTTATTTTAAATCTTCCCCAAAATGATCTGATCGAGGCGGATGTCTGCATTATCGGAACCGGAGCAGGTGGCGCTCCGATGGCTGCCGAGCTTGCGAAAGCGGGAATGAAAGTGGTGATTCTCGAAGAGGGGGGACGGTTTGATCTTTCCGATTTTACCGGAGATCCGATTCAAAGATGTAAAAAGATGTATCGGGAAGCTGGGCTGACCACCACCATTGGAGTTCCAACGATTCTAGTTCCAACCGGTCGGGCGATTGGTGGAACCACGACCATTAATTCCGGCACCTGCTTTAGAACTCCCGATGCCGTGTTTAAAAAATGGCAGGAGAATTATGGTTTGACCGATATCACGGCAGAAAATATGGCCCCTTATTATGAACGGGTTGAAAAAACGATTAACGTGGTTGAGGTTCCGGAAGAGTTGTTGGGAAATAGTGCAAGAATGATCCGGATCGGTCTTGAAAAAATGGGGCTCAAAGGTTCTCCGCTGAAAAGAAATGTGAAAGGATGTGAGGGGAGTGGACTCTGCTGCTTTGGTTGTCCAACCGATGGAAAACAGAGCGTTCAGCTGAACTACATTCCGCAAGCTTTGGCGAGTGGTGCGAAGCTGTATGCCCATTGCAAGGTTCAAAAACTCAATCATCAAAATGGAAGAGTGACAGAGGTTGAAGCACAATTTGTCCATCCGATCACCCGACAAGAAGGGGTAAAACTCAAGGTAAAGGCAAAGATTTTTGTCGTCGCAGCCGGAACGATCAATACCCCGCTTTTACTGAAAGGATCGAAGCTCGCCGGTTCTTCGGGAGAGGTCGGAAAAAATCTGACGCTTCATCCTGCTGCCAAGGCGTTCGGATTGTTTGATCAGGAGATTAGGGGATGGGAAGAGGTTCCGCAAAGCTATTATTCTTCTGCCTTTAGTGACCGAGGCCTAACGTTTGAAGGGATTTTTACCCCGCCATCGGTTGGATCAACAACGCTGCTTCTCAAGGGAAAAGAACATAAACAGGCGATGGAAAACTATTCCCATCTCGCCAGTTTCGGTTTTTTGGTGATGGATCAATCGCGGGGTCGTGTCTGGCGTCGACCGAACGGCGAACCGATTATTACCTATTCGTTGAACAAATCCGACTTGAAAAAAATGATCGATGGAACCGTTCTTTTAAGCCGAATGTTTTTTGAAGCGGGAGCGAAAGAGGTTTATCTGCCAATTCACAGTTTTCCAAAAGTGAAATCGATCGAAGAGGCATCGCAAATTTACGCTGAAAATATCAAGGCGAAAGATTTGGAGGTTTTTGCGTTTCATCCGCTCGGAACTTGTCGAATGGGAAAAAATGCTTCCGACTCTGTCGTTGATTCCTACGGAAAAGTTCATGACATGGAAAATCTTTATATCAGTGACGGAAGTATTTTTCCGACTTCACTTGGAGTCAATCCGCAGTTGACGATTATGGCGCTTTCGACCCGGATGGCGGATCATATTCGGCAAAAACATTTTTAGTTTTGTTGATCTTCTTTTATTTTTTGTTGGATTTTTTCCAGCAGACAAACATCTTCCAAATCTCCGGGACGTCCGGCCGCTTTTTTAGAGAGGATAAGATCTTCTAAAGTTAGAACAAAAATAGAGATATCATTTATTTTTCTGATTTCTTTATGGGCAAACGCTTTGTCAAATTCAAGACCTTTGACCTGTGTGAGCAGATCGACTCTTAAATAATCTTTGAGGATGGTAATTTCGGTTTTTGCAATTTCTTCTGCAGTGATGTGGTGAGAGGTTCCAAAGCCAAGCTCTTGAAGTGCCTCAAGAATTTTTTTGGCATTTTCTTCAGTCGCCCGAATGAAAAAGTCGATATCTTTGGTGGTTCTTGGAATGCCATAGGCAATGGCTAGCATTCCTCCAATCAGCAAATAATCAACTCCGTGGTCGTTCAACGATTTTATAAGTTTTAAATGAGGATCGATCATCTGGAAGCTCAAACATCCTTAATTGTTGAACAAAAAGTGTATCTTGAAATGCCTCAAGAAGTCTTTCTTCAGGACTTTTTTGTAAAAACCATTCCATTTTTGATTCAATCGATTCGTCTTCCCATTTGTGAGATACTTCGAATTTCATTCTCTGTTCCTTTTGTTTTTTATGGAACTTGAGTTTAACTTTTTTTTGTAAAAAGTTAAACAGGTTAATTAAAAAATATCCTTTCAATCATCCAATAAACACTGATCAGAATAATCATCCCCAAGAGTATCTTTTTAAAATAAGAATAAAATTTCGAGGCTCTTTTTTTCAGAAATGAAAAAAGAGGATAGGTGAGGGCGATAATCAGGATTTGTCCACCCTCCACTCCAAGATTGAAGCAGATCAGCGGGAGGGCGATGGTTGATTTATCGAGATTTGCTTCTTTGAGAATCGAGGAGAAGCCGAGGCCATGGATTAAGCCGAAGAAGAAAGTGAGTAAGATGATTTTTCCGGTTTTGTCATTCCCGAATGCTTTCATCGGGAATCCGTGTCTGCTGAGGGGGATTCCTGCCCGCCTGCCGCGAGGCACGGCCTGCGCAGGAATGACAGATTTTCCAAGAACGACATCGTTTAATAAATCCCAAACCGCCAAAAAAATAATACTCGCTGCAATCGCAGGTTCCACAATTCTCGGCGAAAGTTGCACCAGATCAAGCACCGAAAGTGCCAGTGAGATCGAATGTGCCAGGGTAAACGAGGTTGTCAGCCAAAACAGAGATCTGAAATTTCTTGCCCCCAAAATCAGACAGAGAACAAAAAGAATATGATCGAATCCGAGAAGGATATGTTCGAATCCCAATTTCAGAAAACTGGTGATCGTGTTCCATTGAAACTCCGAGCTGAAAGTCGCTTCGGTACTGTTTTGCGAGAAGGTGAAGCTTCGGATTTTATTATTCCAGTCGATTTTCAGAAGATGTTTGTGGTCGGGATCGCCGTAAAAAAGTCCGTAAGAAACCTGCAGCGGTTCGGCATTCGACAAACATTGATACGAGAGATGGAAGGTGACTACCTCTTTCGGCAGATCCTTTTCCATTTTTATCGATTGGATGTCACACGCCTGATTTCCACGGCTGAGAATCAAACGGTTCGAAAGATAGTTTTTGACTGCTTCATCCGCCGATTCTGCAAACTTCAGATTGAAATCGGAGAGATGAACTTTGATCATCCACTCGATTGCAGAGTGAGTCACTTTCATTTCCGAGCTGGAGTTTTTGATGACATGCGCAAAGGTGAGAGAAGAAAAACAGAAAAAGAAAAGAAAGAGGATGGTTTTGAAGCTTTTCACGATGAACTCCCATTTTAAGAAGCATGAATGGCATCGATGCTTTTCACCATTTTCTGGTGTTTTGAATTTCTCAATTTTGAAATTCCGATGCAGCAGCCTATCACAATCACCGATCCGAACACCGAGTAAAGATCCGGAATCTCTTTGAAAAACAGAATTCCAAACAGAAACGCAAAAACCACATTGAGATAACTGACTGGCGAAACCACCGAGGCCTCCTCCAGTTTATAGGCGTAGGTCATGCAAAGCTGGCCGAAGGTTCCGGCAATTCCTCCCCCGATCAGGGCCATCATGGTGGGAACTGAATGCAGTTTAAAATGGGAAAGTGCGAGTGGAAAAGAGAATAAGGTTCCCAAGGCAGAAAAGTAGAACACCATGGTAAAAGAAGAATCAGTTGCATGCAGCTGCCGGATCGAGATGTAGGCAAATGCCGCCATCAAACCTCCTCCCAATCCCGCTAATGCAGGGAGGTTGTGGTAGGCGAAAGAGGGTTTGACGATCAGGGCGACTCCCAGAAGTGAAATCAGGCTCAGGATGAATCCTTTTCGGGTGATTTTTTCCTTGAGTAAAATGACCGAAAACAGAACGACGAAAATGGGAGAGGTTTGCGCGAGAATCGATGCATCTCCGAGTGGAATCTTGGCGGTCGCATAAAAAATCAGATTCAGGGCGATAAAACCGGTCACTGCTCGTGCGGTGAGGAGAAAAGGGCTTTTCCCAAGAAACGATTTCTTTTTCAGGTGGATAAAACTTCCGATCATCAAACCGGAGACAGCCACCCGAAAAAACACCGCCTCAAAAACGTGTGCTTCCCGCATGGCGTATTTGGCGCAAACCCCCATGATTCCGAAGAAGAAGCAGGAGAGGGTCATGATGAAAATGCCGTTGGTATGAAGATGTCGGGTTGAGCGCATAATTGAAGTGGTGGTTATATACTTTAAATGATCGTCCATTTCGTTTTTTTAATATTGTCATTCCTGCAGGCTTTTGGGCAGGAATCCCCTGATCCAATTATTGCGTAGGGGGATCCCCGACAAAAACATTCGGGGATGACAACGAGGCAAAATGTTAAATTCATGACCGTTCAAAGTATAATTGAAGGAGAGTGCATGCCATGTGCTCCTATGTTATTTACAATTAATATTTCCGTTTCCTTCCATTGAAAAGGAGGCGACGCAGTAGGTTCCCTTTTTGGCCACTTTAACATTTCGGGAGATCGTTTTCCATTCTCCCGCCAAGGTTTTGTAATTCACGCTGACCTGGTAATTGCCATAAGGGAGAACTTTTGCGACCGGATGTTCACTATTATGGATGACCCCGGCAATCGAAACCTTCCCCCAAGGATTTGCCTTGACCGAAAGAAATCCCTCTCCCGAAATTGTATCTGTTTTTTCCTCTTTTTTTTCTTTTATTTCAGTTTTTTTGGGTTTTTCGTTTTCATGGGAATTAAAACCGGAAGAAGCAAGTGGCGCAATCTTTTGAATCCCCGTTTCTACCGCTTTTACAAGATCGGGATAAAAGCTTGGTTCAAAAGAAGTTGGCACAATCGGCTCAAACGCAAT
>CAZSRQ010000003.1:18630-44807 GCA_964609335.1 uncultured Pseudomonadota bacterium | reverse complement strand
AAAATCCGGAAGCGATCCGGCCGCGTGATTTGGGTAAAAGTTTGAACGATATCCCCCTCCTGAAAACGGCAATGGCCATTCCCGATCTTTAGAAGCAGACAACCGGAAGGAATCTCGGTTTTTTCCTGTCTCCGTATCGCCCATAAATTCACGATAAGTTCGGCAGATTCCTGTTTTTTTTCACACGGAGAATCCACCTTCCCGATCAGATAACTTTTCTGCTCGCTCTCCCACGGAAAAAGAGAATAGTTTTTCTCAACCTTTGAAATCGAAAAAGAGGCAATCCCCCATCCCACAAGGATAAAAAGAGGAATGGAGGAAAGCTGAATTCCGGGAATAGAAGAGTAACGGTTAAAAACCAGATAGCTGCAACCCACCAGTAAAAAACCAGTTACGAAGATAACGGGATTAAAGGAATAATACGAAACTAAACAGATCCCCCCGATAAGCCCAATGAAAGGGAAGAGGAGAGGACGCTTGAATAAAGTCATTTAAAGGAAGAGGAAGGCGACTCTTCGTAAAAAAATGTTATGCGTTTTTTATAACTTATTACTACTTTTAGGCGGCAAATAAATAATATCGTTCGCCGGTTTGGCAAGCTCTTTATCGATTTCAGAGGATAATTCTTCAACGACTGATCGAATTCTTTCGTAATTCGGATTTCCAAAACGGTTCGAAAGCATCAGCGAAAGCCGGTTTTTCAACCCTTTCAAAAAAACTTTCGCTTTTTTGGTCGGATGTTTTCCTGCCATTTGAACAAAAGCACTGACGTTGATTCCGTTCAAAAGCAGTTGGCCACTTTCGAGATAAAAGGCGACCCCATCAATCGTTTCATCGTATTTCTTTTTGACTCTCCCTTCGATTTTATTGAGAAGCGCGTAAACCATCGCTGCAAAGGCAGCGAGCTGTTCGGGATCGCTGATATGACGAAGAACCCACTGGCGATACTCTTCGATTCGGCGGGCAACTTGGGTCCAGTAAGCAGTTCCCAGATTCTTGAGATTTTCGGAGATCAGTTTCGATAAATCTTGCTGATTCATCAAAATTTTGCCATCCATGAAATTGAACGTGAGAGAGCCGCGACGAAATTCCCAAGTTTCTGATGGACGCTCTTCGATTTTCTCGTCAGGGATTTCGAGTCCGCGGGTGATCGGAGGGGTTTGAACTTTTTTAATATCAACCATGATCGCTTTCTAACAGACAGAAATGTTTAAAAATCAAACAAAGGCCAAGGTTAACGATGAATTCAAAAAAAGTGAATAAAAATATCCAGAAAAACAGGCAATCTTCTTTATCAAAAGAGATTCAATATGGCAAATATCTCTCCCCGCTTGGACTATTATGGATTGGGCTTTATCAAAATGAGCTCTGTCTCCTCTCAAAAGATCTTTCCAACATCAAAAAACTAAATCGTTTTTTCAGCGAATTTAAGGAAATTAAAAATCTCCCGCTCAAACTTAAAAAAGAGCTCGATCAATATTTTTCCGGCAAATCGAAAGAGTTCAACTATCCTCTTCATTTTTTTTCGGGGACCGAATTTGAGCAAAAGGTCTGGAAAGCGTTGCAGACCATCCCCTACGGTGAAACCCGAAGTTACGCCTGGTTGGCGAAAAAAATCGGAAATCCGCAAGCGGTTCGAGCGGTGGGAGGAGCCAACGGTAAAAACCGGATCCCGATCGTGATCCCTTGTCATCGTGTCATTAACTCGAATGGAAAATTGGGGGGATATTCCGGCGGATTATCCCTCAAGAAAAAATTGCTGGAACTTGAAGGGATAACGCTGTAGCTTGCGCAACCTATGCCTTTTCCAATTGAAGAAACAGAAAATGGGCTGATGATCGGCCCTGCCGAGTTTGTCTGGGCAAAAAACGCCAAAGAATTTTTCTTTTCGAATTCGATTGTCATTCATGAACCGGAAGTTTTGGTGGTCGACCCTTCTGCCAATTTTAGTTATTTCGAAAAAATCGCCTCGCAAAACAAGGTTAGAACGGTTTTAAATACTCATTATCATATCGACCATCGCTCGCTGAATCATCTCTTCATGCGACATGCCCAGTTTATCTGTCATGAACTCGACAAACCGGCGATTCTCTCATTCGATAATTATCTTCGATATGCCGATACGAACCAAGATTCTTCGTATGTCATGTGGTTAAAAGGGATTTTTTCATCGCTTGAAATTCAACAACAGATTATCCATCAAACCGTCAAAGATAGTGAACTATTACCGGTCAGCGGAGTCGACGTCGAAGTGATTCATATTCCAGGACATACCCCTGGTCATATCGGGCTTCATTTTAAAAATCTCGGAATTCTTTATATCTCCGATATCGACCTCACGCCGACTGGACCTTGGTATGCCAATCTTTCCTCGAATATTGACCAATTTCTCGCCTCGATCGAGCGGATCAAAAATATCAAGGCCGATTATTATATTACTTCGCATGGAGAAAGAATTTACGAACCGGAAAAATTTTTGGAGAAGATCGAGCGATTTGAAAACGCCTTCAAAAAGCGGGATGAAAAAATTCTGGAGACTTTGCAAAGCGGTTCTAAAAATCTGGAAGAACTCTCCCAAATCGGAATTATTTTCAAATCTTCTCACTTGGGAGATCCGCTAAAAGCCTGTTTCGAACGGCAGATGATCGAGAAACATCTGGAGAGATTAAGCAAGCAGGGAAAAATCCAATCGTCAGAAAACCATTATTCTCTTCTCGTGTAGGGGCGAATCTTGTATTCGCCCTTTAATGTTGGCCACCAAGGTTTGGACAATGGCCACCATTTTTGGACGAATACAAGATTCGCCCCTACTTGATTAAAACCAGTGGAACCACAATTCCCGCAATCGCCAACAAACCGCCGAGCGTCGCCAAGAGGGCAATTCCTACCTTATCACTTTTCGGTTCAGGATCCATGCTATCGGTCGCATTCGCATGATTAGAAGAGGATGGGGAGCTGGTAGAATGATAACTCGCCGCCGTTTGCATCGGGCTCTGCATACTTCCACAGCCGGTCATTAAAAAAAAAGCCAGAACAATCATTGAAAGAATTCGCATGGGGAGGGACAGTAAAAGAATTGAAACCGTTTAGTCAAAAGAAAAATTTAGACTGAAAAACTGGTTCCACATCCACAGGCACTTTTTGCATTGGGGTTATTGAAGACAAAACCCGAACTCATCAGATCCGAATGATAGTCAATCTGCATTCCGTTCAAATATAAATAGCTTTTCAGATCGACAAAAACCTTCACCCCATCTTGTTCAATCACTTTGTCTTTTTCTTGCGGTTTTTCTTCAAAGGAGAATTTATAAGAAAGCCCGGCACATCCTCCTCCCGCAATCCCAACACGCAAACCATATCCATTCTGTTTTTGCTGTTCGAGAAGAGTTTTAACCTGTTTAATCGCTGTTTCAGTTAACGTAATCATATTGAACTCCTTTGTGATGTGCGGGACAGTTAGGGGTCGGGTGTTGGGGGTGGGGGGTTATTTTTTCTTCACTCCTAACTCCTAACTCTCAACTCCCATTCCGGTGATTTTGCTCTCAGCTTCTTTACCGTTTCTACCACTCTCTTTCCCGCATAATCAATTTCTTCTTCAGTGGTAAACCTTCCAAGACCAAATCGGATGGATCCTTTCGCCAAATCTTCTTCAACCCCGATCGCTTTCAAGACATGCGATGCCTCGCGAGTCGCCGATGCACAAGCTGCTCCGGAGGAGAGCGCAATCTCTTTGACTTCCATCATCAGAAGCTCCGCAGGAACCGATCGAAAACTGACATTCAGATTATTCGACAGTCGATCGGTCGGATGACCATTCAAATAAATTTCATCGAGATGATCAAACAAGAATTTGGACAATCGATCTCTTAAAAAAACAATTCTCTCATTCTCTGCTTCCATTTCATTCTTCGCAATTTCAAAGGCGACTCCCATTCCTACCACTCCAGGAACATTTAACGTTCCTGATCTGATCCCTTTTTCATGCCCTCCTCCGAAGAGGATAGGAACGATTTGAACTTTTGGATTTTGGCTTCGCAAATACAACGCACCAATCCCTTTGGGACCATAAATTTTATGGCCAGAAAGAGAAAGAAGATCAATCTTCATCTCTTCCACATTAATCGGCACTTTTCCTGCCCCTTGGGCCGCATCGACATGGAGCAGAACATTTTTGAGACGAGTGATTTCCCCAATTTTTTGGATCGGATGAATCGTGCCAATTTCATTATTCGCCATCATCAAAGAAACGAGAATCGTTTCATCGGTCATTGCATCCTCCAAATTCTGAAGAGAAATCTCTCCATGCGAATTAACCGGTAAAAAGCTGATTCTAAAACCTTCTTTCTCAAGGGCTCGAAAAACATCCAGCACCGCTTTATGCTCTGTCGCACAGGTAATTAAATGATTACCCTGGGATCGATTTGCTCGAGCAGCTCCTAGAATGGCAAGATTATTTGACTCGGTCGCTCCACTGGTAAAAATGATTTCCTCCGCTTTTGAATGGATCAAGGCGGCAACCTGCTTTCGGGCTTTTTCAACGGCAACCTCGGCTTCCAATCCGAAAACATGCTGTTTGCTTGCTGCATTGCCAAATTTCGTAGTTAAATAGGGAATCATCGCCTCCAAAGCCCGCGAATCGAGAGCGGTTGTCGCATGATGATCAAGATAAATCGGAAGTTTCAGCATATAAGACCCAGCCAGTCCCTTATTCAAAATTAGTACATCTACTCTCGTAAAGTCAATACAGCCTCTTTGCAAACCTTTTTGTCTCTTGTTAAAAAAAATATAAATTTTATTCTAAAATCGCAGTTTCTTTCGATAGAGAAACTTCTCTCGCTGAAGTAAAATTTGGAGAGGGATACAAAGAAACAAAGGAGAGAAAACGATGAAAAAAATAAGAGTTTTTCTATTTCTGTGCGGACTCATCACAACCGCTTTCTCATTTGAGCAACTCGACGCAAGCCCACTTTGCGGAGTCGGTGATCGTGCCCAGGTTCATTGGGGAAACCGTTGGTGGAAAGCAAGCGTCATCGGGGTCAATGATACGGGAGATCGTTGCCTGATCCATTATACCGGCTGGGGAAATTCGTGGAATGAATGGGTCGGCTCTGATCGGATTCGAATCACGAGCAGTGCGAGAAATCCGGTCAACCCAGGCACTTATGTTCCTTCCCCCTCTGCTTTCGGAGTTGGAAGTAGCGTCCAAGTACGCTGGGGCGGCAAATGGTGGCCGGCTCACGTTTTAAACGTCAGCGGCAACCGGTTGAGAATCCAATATGACGGCTATGATCATTCGTGGGATGAATGGGTTGGACCGAATCGGTATCGAGCTCCCTGATTCTACAAAATCCGACAGTCGATTTCTTCTGGAAATCCCCTCTCCCCTCGAAGGAGCGGGGATTTTTTTAGTGATAGATTCTGACTCACTCCCTCTACTCTAATCGCTTGACATCCCTACAAAAATTATCTTATACCCCCCACTTGACTTCAATATAGGACTAAACTAGTCTTATATCAGAGATTCTCAAAACGACTTAAAACATAACTTATTGAAAATATTATACTTTATTAAAAGTTTTTTAAGAAACAAGTCAGACTTAAAGAGAGATTAAGATGATTTTCTTTAACCGAAAAACCGAATATGCCCTGCTCGCGATTGAGCATATGAGCTTGAAAAGAGCGGGAGAAGAAAGCATCACCAGCACACGAGAAGTGTCGGAAACGTATAGTATTCCTTATTCTCTCCTCGCCAAGATCATGCAACAGCTTGCGAGTAAAGGGGTGATCAAGTCGGTTCAAGGAACGAATGGCGGTTACATTATGGTAAAAAAACCGTCCGATATCAGTGTGATGGATATCGTCGAGGTTTTTGACGGCTCTTTCGCCGTCGCTGACTGTTTCAAAAACGAGAAAATCACCTGTCCACAATGGAATGATTGCACCATTAAAAGTCCGCTCTATGAATTGAATCACAAAATTTATCATCTGCTTGCTGAAACCACCGTCGCAGATCTTTCAAACAGCAATCCACCCCACTCTCCCCTTCCGGTAGTGGATAAGAACTGGGGAAGAGGCAAGGAGCCATCATGAAAACTGCCAATCAAACCATCGAAAATTTTACCGATCAAGATTACAAATACGGATTTGTCACCGACGTTGAAGCAGAATCAATTCCTGCCGGCTTAAGCGAAGAGATCATTCAAATGATTTCCCGTAAAAAGAATGAGCCGGAATTTATGCTCGAATGGCGACTCAAGGCGTATCGTCATTGGCTCACGATGAAAGAACCTACCTGGGCGCATGTTCATTATCCTAAAATTGATTATCAAAAGATTGTTTACTACTCCGCTCCAAAACCGAAAAAGGATGGGCCAAAAAGTTTGGATGAAGTCGATCCCGAAGTTTTGAAAACGTTTAATAAATTGGGAATCTCTCTCGCTGAACAGGAAAGACTGAGTGGAATTGCAATTGACGCGGTATTTGATAGCGTTTCTGTCGCCACCACTTTCAAGAAAAAATTATCCGAACTCGGAATTATCTTCTGCTCTTTCTCCGAAGCGGTTCAAAATCATCCGGAACTAGTCAAAAAATATTTGGGATCAGTAGTTCCTTATACCGATAACTACTTTGCCACTTTGAATTCAGCGGTTTTTACCGATGGTTCTTTTTGTTATATCCCCAAAGGAGTTCGTTCTCCGATGGAGCTTTCGACTTACTTCCGAATCAACGCCGCCAACACCGGTCAATTCGAAAGAACCCTGATCATTGCCGAAGAATCGAGCTACGTCAGCTATCTCGAAGGTTGCACCGCTCCGATGCGTGATGAGAATCAGCTGCACGCCGCGGTCGTTGAATTGGTGGCACTCGATAACGCCCAGATCAAATACTCCACCGTTCAAAACTGGTATCCCGGAGATAAAGAGGGAAAAGGGGGAATTTACAATTTCGTCACCAAACGGGGAAAATGCGCAGGAAAAAATTCGAAAATCTCCTGGACTCAAGTAGAAACCGGCTCTGCGATCACCTGGAAATACCCAAGCTGCATTTTACAAGGAGACAATTCAGTCGGAGAATTTTACTCAGTCGCCGTCACCAATAATTATCAACAAGCCGATACCGGAACCAAAATGATCCATATCGGAAAAAACACCAAAAGCACGATCGTTTCAAAAGGTATTTCCGCCGGACATGGCCAGAACTCTTATCGCGGGTTAGTGAAAATCATGAAGAATGCGGAAGGGGCTAGAAACTATTCCCAATGCGATTCTCTGCTGATGGGAGACACTTGTGGCGCGCATACCTTTCCATATATCGAAGTGAAAAATAATTCATCTCAACTCGAACATGAAGCATCCACTTCAAAAATCGGGGAAGATCAACTTTTCTATTGTAAGCAGAGAGGCATCTCCAATGAAGATGCGGTCAATATGATCGTGAACGGATTTTGCAAACAGGTTTTTAAGGAATTACCGATGGAATTTGCCGTTGAAGCGCAAAAGCTGTTGGAAGTAAGTTTAGAAGGAACTGTTGGATAAATTGTGGGGACGCGCGGCCGCGCGTCCCTACAGATAAAAAACTGGAGAATTTAGATATGCTCGAAATCAAAAACTTATACGTCAACATGAACGACTTCCAAATTTTGCATGGAATCAACCTCTCGGTGAATCGGGGTGAAATCCATGCGATTATGGGTCCAAACGGTTCTGGCAAAAGCACTCTCGCTCAGGTCCTTGCCGGAAAAGAGAATTACACGATTGTTCGGGGAGAAATTCTTTTCGAGGGAAAAAGTCTTTTTGAGCTTTCTCCAGAACAGAGAGCCAGAGAAGGAATTTTTTTGGGTTTTCAATATCCGATCGAAATCCCTGGAGTAAGCAATGCCCATTTCTTGAAAACCGCTCTCAACAGCGTTCGCAAACATCGAGGACTGCCAGAGGTGGATGCGATCGATTTCTTGAAACTGGTCCGCGAAAAAATGACCGATTTAAAAATGGAAGCAAATTTTTTAAATCGATCGATGAATGAAGGTTTTTCAGGAGGAGAGAAAAAAAGAAACGAAATTTTACAAATGGCGATTTTAGAACCAAAGCTTGCGATTTTGGATGAAACCGATTCAGGGCTCGATATCGATTCTTTGAAAATTGTTGCCGATGGAGTGAACAAACTCCGAAACCCAGAACGGGCGATGATTATTGTTACCCACTATCAACGTCTGCTCGACTATATCCAGCCTGATTTTGTGCATGTGCTGGCAAATGGCCGGATGATCAAATCAGGCGACAAAGAACTCGCCAAAGAGCTTGAGAAAAAAGGATACGGCTGGATTGACAAAGAAGCGAGAGGAGCTGTTTAAGATTATGAACAATATCCTTTTTGCACAATTTGAGAAAAACTTTTCAAGCGATGAGCCAAGCTGGCTAAAAGAGTTGAGACAGAATGCCTGGAGTCAATTTGGCAAGATCGGATTTCCGACGACTCAAAATGAAAATTGGAAATACACCAGTTTAAAATCCTTGAAAGAAACCGCTTTTAAATTGGCTGATTTCAACTCCGATTTATCGTCTTCGACTGAAATTCAATTAGAAAATTTTATTTTTGAAAATAAAAGCAATACACGACTGACTTTTGTGAACGGTTTCTTTGCTCCTCATCTCTCTTCCGTTCAGTATTTACCAAAAGATGTCAAGGTTGGAAGTTTAGAAGAGGCGCTTAAAACCACGCCAGAACTCATTGAACCGTATCTTTCGAAATCTACCAATTTTAATCAACAACCTTTCGTCGCTTTGAACAGCTCTTTTCTCCGAGAAGGGGCTTTTCTTTATATTCCAAAGAATAATTTGATACGAAATTCGATCGAACTCCTTTTTTTAACCGACTCGTCGCAAGAACCGATTTTTTCTCATCCAAGAAACTTGATTGTCATTGAAGAAGGAAGCGAAGTTTCGATTATCGAAAATTATGCCAGTTTAAATGTTCATCCTTATTTTACGAATGCAGTTACCGAAATTGTGCTGAAAGAAAAAGCAACGCTTTCACATTATAAAATTCAACGAGAAAGCGAAGCGGCGTTTCATATTTCGAATCTTCATGTCCACCAAGAAGCAAAATCAAAATTCAATTCTCATTCCATTTCATTGGGTGGAAAACTGGTCCGGAATGATTTAACAACTGCCTTAAATGCTGAAGGAAGTGAATGTCTGCTGAATGGTCTTTATTTAGGGAAAAATTCACAACATATCGACACACAAACGACGATTGATCATCTCAAACCACATTGTAGCAGCACTGAATTTTATAAAGGAATTTTGAACCAGCAAGCAGAAGCTGTTTTTAATGGAAAAATTATTGTCAGACCCCACGCCAGTAAAACGGTCGCAAGGCAGATGAACAAAAATCTTCTTCTCTCAAAAGAAGTGATCATTAACACAAAACCGCTTCTGGAGATTTATAATAACGACGTAAAATGCAATCATGGCGCAACGATTGGCAGACTCGATGAAAATCAACTTTTCTATCTTCGTTCACGTGGAATTGATGAATCGTACTCCAAACAACTTCTCACCTATGCCTTCGCCAGCGATCTGGTCGAGCAGATTAAAATCAGCAGTGTGAGAAACAAATTAAAAGAGACCTTATTCGCGCTTCTGATGAATTCGAAGGAGGCTGCATGAGATTACTAAAAATCAACGCGGGAGAAAAAGAAGAGTTCGATCTCAAAAAAATTAGAAATGATTTTCCTATTCTCAAACAACAGGTTCGAGGAAAACCGTTGATCTATCTTGATAACGCGGCGACTAGCCAAAAGCCTCAAATCGTGATTGATACGCTTCGTCAATATTATGAAGAAGACAATGCGAATATTCATCGCGGCGTTCATTTTTTGAGTGAACATGCGACCGAAAAATACGAAGCCTCCCGATTGAAAATCAAAAATTTTATCAACGCCAAAGAGACAAAAGAAATTATTTTCGTTCGTGGAACCACCGAAGCAATCAATCTCGTCGCCCAAACTTATGGAAGAAAAAAGATTCAAGCAAACGATGAGATTATTATCTCTGCGCTCGAACATCACTCGAATATCGTTCCATGGCAAATGTTGTGTGAAGTCACTGGAGCTATTTTGCGAGTCATTCCGATCAATGATGCAGGAGAATTACTGATCGGTGAATATGAAAAATTGCTAAGCCCAAAAACAAAACTGGTCGCGATTGGCCATATCTCCAATGCCTTGGGAACAATCAATCCGATCAAAGAGATGATTGCCAAAGCGCATCAACTCAACGTTCCAGTGTTGATCGATGGCGCTCAGGCAACTCCACACACGGCTGTAGATGTCCAAGATCTTGATTGTGATTTCTACGCTTTTTCGGGACACAAAATGTTCGGCCCGACCGGCATTGGTGCTCTCTACGGAAAAGCAAAATTTTTGGAAGAAATGCCCCCTTATCAAGGAGGGGGAGACATGATCAGCAGTGTCACCTTTGAGAAAACAACCTATAATATTTTACCCTACAAGTTTGAGGCAGGCACTCCCGATATTGCAGGTTCTATCGCGCTTGGCGCAGCCATTGATTATATCAGCGAAATTGGAATGGAGAATATTGCATTCTACGAGCATGAACTTTTGAAATACGCAACCGATGCATTTTCTACCATCAAAGATTTAAAAATTCTCGGAACTGCCCTAAAAAAAGCGAGCGTCATTTCTTTTGTGCTGAAGGATATTCATCCCCACGATATCGGAACGATTTTAGATTCGGAAGGAATTGCTATTCGTACCGGACATCATTGCGCGATGCCACTGATGCAACGTTTACAGGTTCCAGCGACCGCTCGTGCCTCGTTCGCCTTTTACAATACAAAAGAAGAAGTCGATGGTTTGGTCAAAGGGATTGAAAAAGTAAAAAAATTATTTGGATAATTTACTAAACGGGCGATCGATCCAGTCCCCCAACTTGGAATGAAGATTGGAATCCTATGTCAGATTTGAAAGATCTCTATCAAGAAGTGATTTTAGATCACAATAAAAATCCCCAGAATTTTTTTAAACTGGAGAATGCGAATCGTCATGCAGAAGGCTACAATCCTCTTTGCGGAGATCATTTGACCGTTTATCTGAAACTCGAAGGGGATAAAATCGGGGAAATCAGCTTTGAAGGATCAGGATGCGCCATCTCGAAAGCTTCTGGTTCTATGATGACTTCGAATATTAAAGGAAAAACAGTGGCTGAAATCAATCAACTCTTCGAAAAATTTCATACGATGCTCACCGGAGAGCCCAATGCAACCCTACCTGAAGGATTAGATAAATTAGAAGTATTCTCTGGAGTCTGTGAATTCCCCTCCCGCGTTAAATGCGCCACCCTCGCCTGGCACACGTTAAAATCGGCGATCGAAGGAAAACAGGAAACTGTTTCGACCGAAAAAGAGGAGGTGAAAAGTGGAAAATAAAAATGAGCCATTTCCTACTCCCATCGAATCGCAAAATGAGACTTCTTTCACGGAAACCAAACTGGAAAATACTGAGAAAGCGGTTAATCCACTTGAATCAAAAATTATCGAAACCTTGAAAACCTGCTACGACCCTGAAATTCCGGTCGACATCTATGAATTGGGATTAATTTACAAGATCGATATCAATCCAGAAAATCGGGTCAAAATTGAGATGACCCTCACCTCACCGATGTGTCCGGTCGCAGGCTCGCTTCCTCCAGAAGTCGAAACAAAGGTTAAAAATATCGAAGGGGTAAAAGAGGCAAAAGTCGAAGTAGTTTGGGATCCCCCTTGGACGCCAGAAAAAATGACCGAGGCGACAAGGCTGAAGCTGAATATGATGTAAAAAGTAAATCAACAGAAACTACAACTCAAAATATTTGCTGTCTGATAAAAAAATATGGAGAAATAGAAAAAATTAGGTTTTTATTTTTTTCTTTTTTATAGAATTTTTCTGAAACCACTTCTCAAGCTTCTCTCTGGAAATTTTTTTGTTCGCCAATTGCATGATGATTTTATAAACATCTTCTTGAGAAGCAGTCAGATCGTAACCATTTAATCGAAGAAACGTAATGGCTGTCACAGTTGCGATTCTTTTATTTCCATCGATAAAAGGCTGGTTTTCAGAAAGATAGAAAGCGTAGGCAGCTGCTTTAGAAGAAATGGTCGGAAACAACTCTTCTCCGAAAACATCTTGTTCAGGTTGAGCCAGGGCAGACTCAAGCAAACCTTGATCTCGAACGCCGTTTAAACCTCCATATTTTTGAATGAGAACCTCATGCATCGCCAAAACATGGGGAATCATCAGATATTCAGTCATTGATTTTATTTCGCAAGTTTTTTAAGGGTTTGATCGTAATCTTCTAGGACAGATAAAAAGGTTTTCATCACTTTATGATCTTTCAAATGGATCGGCTTAATCACAATATGATCTTTCTTGATCTCCATTTCAAATTCATCTTTGGGATTAATCCCTGTGAGCTTCAACAGTTCAGATGGAATGATAATTCCCCAGCTATTTCCAATACGGGTAAATTTTTTCTTGAGAGTGGCTGTCATACGAATGAAGTTAAACTATGTTATAACATAAGTCAATGACCAAAAACTGAAAAGGAATAGATATGTCTACACAACGTTTATCGGGAGTTAAAAACATCCTCGCTATCGCCAGTGGAAAAGGGGGAGTCGGCAAATCCACAGTAGCAGTCAATTTGGCATTGGCACTTCAACAGCTCGGAAACAGGGTCGGCATTTTGGATGCCGATATTTACGGCCCCAGCATTCCGACTCTGTTCGGATTGAAAGACAAGCAGCCATCCGTCGATCCAGAAAAAAAGAAACTTCTTCCTCTCGAAAAATTCGATCTTAAAATCATGTCGATCGGCTTCATGATGCGCGAAACCGATGCGGTGGTTTGGCGTGGTCCGATGATTCACAAAATGCTTCAACAGTTTTTGGAGGATGTCGATTGGGGGGATTTGGATTATTTAGTGATTGACCTTCCTCCTGGAACTGGCGATGCCCAACTCTCCCTCTCGCAGCTTATCCCGATCTCTGGGGCTGTGATTGTCACCACTCCCCAAGATATGGCATTAGCCGATGTGGTTCGAGGGATTGCGATGTTTCAAAAAGTCGGAATTCCGGTCGCTGGAGTGATCGAAAACATGAGTTATTTTCAATGCCCTCATTGCTCGGAAAAAACCGATATTTTTTCACATGGGGGAGGAAAAAGAAAAGCCGAAGAGCTCAAAACAGAATTTTTGGGAGAATTACCGCTCGATCCGCAAACCCGCGAAGGAAGTGATCTTGGCAAACCGATCGTGGCAGAACACCGGGAAAGTAGTCAGGCAATTCGTTTTAGAGAAATTGCAGAAAGAGTTCAAAGTCAGTTAAAAGCAATCAATCAGCAAAAACCGAATATTCAACTATAAAAGACTAAAATCTTAATTTTACATTGACACTTCACAACAGATTTTCTTATAACGCCTTGATTTTTTAATTAAAAGATGGCTTTGAAAGATGCAACACCGGACAGGTAGCTCAGTCGGTAGAGCGCAGCCCTGAAAAGGCTGGCGTCGCCGGTTCGATTCCGGCCCTGTCCACCATCTTTTATAATTGATTAATTTTTAGGGTTTTCTTCTGGGTCGTCTTGATCTTGTTGATCCTGTTGGGAGTGTGAAGATTCTTGATCTTCACGGGAAACCTTAGCAAAAGTAGATTCATCCGCATGCAATTCTTCTTCTAAATCACCAAAACAATCTTCAAGCCCCCCAAAGCCTAAAACAGCTCCGAGAAGCCGACGAAACTTCCGATCATTTTTGGGATTCAATGGATCGGTCAGATGAGAAGGAAGATTCACTTCACTGGCAAACATCTTGGCGCCGGGAATGAGAGGAGGAGATTTATAAGTTACTGTATTGGATGTTTTACTAAAAGAATCGGGGTTTTGCGGCTTGGATTCACTCTTTCCACCCCGCAAAGCTGGCTCATTCAAAGAAGAGAGGTTGGTATCGACTGGAGGGGTTGTCCCTTTTATTTTAGTAGACATAGTGCGGAATCATATCCGAACAAAAATTAGAATGGAAATAAAAATCTTGATTCAATCATTTTTTCTTCTGAACCAAACGATTTCCATCCTGAATGTGGGTGAGTTTGTCGAGTTCTTTATCTTGAATATCAAAACCTTCGTGTCCTTCGATCTTGTTTTCTTTCGCAAATTTTACTGAAGTGGCCATCACTCTAAAAACGTTGTCATCAAAATCGGCATAGACAAGTTCAGTCAGCTTTTTGGCAACTCTGACCTGTTCTTCGGCAGGTAATTTTGAAAGCTTTTCTTGAAATTCTTGGAGTGTCATCGGTATCATAATTCCCTCCTTATAGTTATTGCATCCGAAAAGCGGGTAATTCTGTCTGTAAGGTTTTTAGCAACAATGTACCGAGTCTGACCTGATCTGACATCAAGTCTAAATCGAAATATTCGGCAGATCTTTTTAACATTTCTTTTGCGGCACTAGCAATTGGAGCACCTCTATCAATAATGGCATCGACATCGCCTGAATCCGGCAAATAAGTCAAAACGGTACGTCCTACTAAACTTGCTGCATTTGAAGAAGCGCGAGTCAATCTATTTATTTGATCCTGAATTACAGGTGTATAACGATCACGAATCGAAGGAGTTTGCCCTCCTGAACTCGATGGCATATTGGAGGGAGATGAGGTTGTCGATTCATCTAAATTAAAAACTTTTCTTATTAAATCCATCACTCTCATAGCGATTCTCCTTAAATTTTATAAATTGTCTTAAATACGAAATAATCAGTTAATTAGTAAGCAAAAGGGATACCAAACCAGTCAATCGATTTAAATAATTAAAATTATATTAACCCATTGAAAATATAAGACTTTTTTACTTAGACAATTTTTTCAATCTTTGCAATAAACCGTTTAAAATGAAGCTTGGGTCTAAAACCCCTCATTTGATCGATAAAAAATAGGGCAAAATGTCACCAGTCTACAAACGAAAAGACCATTATTATCAAAAGGCCAAGGAGCAGGGATTAGCGTCGAGAGCGATCTTTAAACTGGAAGAGATCGACCGTCAATACCGTCTTTTCGACGTTGGCGGGAGGGTCATCGATCTGGGGTGCGCCCCGGGCGGCTGGCTTCAATATATCGCCAAAAAAATAGGCACTTCTGGAAAAGCGGTCGGAATCGATCTTTTAAAGGTCAAGGCGCAATTCCCCTCTTATGTCACCATTCTTCAGGGGGATGCCACCGACGCTAAAATCCAATCAGAAGCCCTAAAACTGCTCGGAGGATCGGCGGATGCCGTCGTTTCGGATCTTTCCCCGAACCTTTCGGGAGTCCGATTTCGGGACAATTTTCTCTCTTATGAACTCGCTTTAACAGTATTAAAAGTCGCCAAGCAATTCTTGAAAAAAGGGGGGAATCTCGTTTTGAAAATTTTTCCTGGGGATGAACTGCCGAATTATAAAAAGGAATTATTGCTCGCTTTTGAAGAGATCAAGACTTTTATCCCGGATGCGACAAGAAAGGGATCTTCGGAGATTTACTTAATTGCGAAGGGATTTAAGCTGCCAACTCATCACCCATAACTATTTACCCGGTTCATTCCATCCAATCAAAAACTCTACACTCGTTGAAAGAGGTTTCCCTTGATAGTATTCATCTACTTTGCTTAATCCCCATTGAACCAATTGAGCTCTGACTTCTTTTTCTAGGCTAAAAAAATAACTGGAAAGCCAACCGGCAGAGATTAAAAAACTGGCTGCCTCGCGACTATTTTGAAAAATGAGAGGGATTTTTTGGGAAATGACTTGAACATTTTCAAATCCAACTTTTTCCATTCGTTCTTGGAGATCTTCAGCATTAGCGGGCATATTTTCGAATATCTTTTTTTCGCTTGAATAAGCAGAGAGTAAATCGGGGAAGATGGCTTGCCACTCGGTCAGCGAGTTTACAGAACTTGTAGTAACTCCGATTTGACCTTTTTTTCCTAAAAGAGAATAAAATTCTTTCAACAAAAAATTAGATCCTAAATAGGAAAGTGCAAAACAGCTGATTCCGATATCAAAATCACCTAATTTAAAATCGGGGAGCAATTCATGAATATTTCTTTCAATGAAATCGATATTTTTGACCTTCGCTTTTTTGGCGTCTGCTTTTGCTTTTGCAATCATTTTGGAGGAGAGATCAGCGCCAACTACTTTTCCATGTTTGATTCGCTTAGCAATCTCGATAGCGAGATGACCGGTTCCACAGGCGAGATCGAGGACTCGGCTGTTTTCGTTCAGATGGAGATGTTTGAGCAGTTCAAGATTGGCAGTCGCATAGAAACCGTTGGCAATCTCGTTAAACTGGTTGGAGACCTCGTTATAAAGCTGATCTTCGTTGTCGAGATTTAAAAGAAATTCAAGATCGAGGGTTTTGGAGGACATAAAAAGCATTCCGGGCAAGATTCTAATTAGATTTATTGACTTTAATTCCCAATTCCAAAAGCTGCTTCGAAGCAACCTCAGACGGAGCTTCTGTCATCAGGCAAATCGCCTTTTGCGTTTTTGGAAATGCAATCACATCGCGGATTGAATCGGTGTTGGTCAACAGCATGATCAATCGATCGAGCCCAAAGGCAATCCCCCCATGCGGTGGAGCACCGAATTCTAATGCTTCCAAAAGAAAACCGAATTTCTCTTTGGCTTCTTCGTTCGAAATTCCCAAAAGATTGAAAACTTTTTGCTGAACTTCCATCGAATGAATTCGGATTGATCCTCCGCCGATTTCATTTCCGTTCAGAACCAGATCATAGGCGTTGGATCTTGCTTTGAGCGGTTCTTTGTCTAAAAGAGGCAAATCTTCCGGAAGTGCGGAAGTAAAGGGATGATGAATCGCTACTAATCGCTTCTCTTCTTCGCTGTAATCAAACATCGGAAAATCGACCACCCAGACAAAGTTTAGCTTGGATTCATCGATTAACTTTAATTTTTTGCCTAAAAATTCTCTCAAATTTCCGAGAGAATCATTCACCACTTTCGGTTTATCGGCGACAAAGAAAACCAGATCTCCCACTTTCATTTGAAGTTGATTTTTTAGATTTTCTTTTTCATCTTCGGAAAAAAACTTCACAATCGGAGATTGCCATTCGTTTTCTAATACTTTGATCCATGCCAATCCTTTGGCTCCATAAATCGAAACAAATTTTTCACATTCATCTATTTCTGCACGAGAAAGGGTTGAACCATTTTCAATTTTGAGCGCTTTGATCATCCCTTTTTTCTGGAGGATATTGGCAAAAACCTTGAAACCGGTTTTCTCAAAAATAGAACTGATCTCTTCTAGCTCAAGTCCAAAACGTGTATCCGGCGCATCAAGACCATAACGAGTAATCGACTCCGCATAAGTAAGCCGTGGAAATGGAAGCGAGAGATTCACTCCAACCGCTTCTTTCCAGATCAGCTCGACCAATCCTTCCATCTTTTCAATCATTTCTTCCTGCGAAACAAAGCTCATCTCCAAATCAATCTGGGTAAACTCTGGCTGGCGATCGGCCCGCAAATCTTCATCCCGAAAGCATCGGACAATTTGAAAATACTTTTCTATTCCGGCAACCATGAGAATCTGTTTGAACAGTTGTGGGGATTGCGGAAGGGCAAAAAATTTTCCGGGATGAACCCGCGATGGAACCAAGTAATCTCTCGCCCCCTCAGGCGTACTCTTCGCCAACATCGGTGTTTCAATTTCTAAAAAACCATGTTGGTCAAGATATCGGCGAGTCGTCTGCATCACCTGATGACGAACTTTCAGATTTTGAAACATCGGTTTTCTGCGAAGATCAAGATAGCGATATTTGAGTCGAAGCTCTTCATTGACATCGAGTTCATCTTCGATTGGGAAAGGGGGAGTTTTAGAGCTGTTCAACACCTCAAAACTTTGGACAATCACCTCAATTTCACCGGTGGGAAGTTTTGTGTTTTCCATACCGGCTGGGCGTCGCTCGACTTTTCCTTGAATCGCCATCACATATTCAGAGCGAAGATGTTTTGCAAGATCATGAATCTGGTCGTTGATTTGGGGATTAAAAACCAGCTGGGTCATTCCCTCTCGATCGCGAAGATCGACAAACATGACACCACCATGATCGCGACGGGTAGCGACCCATCCGTAAAGGACAGTTTCTTTTCCAACATCGGTTGAGCGGAGTTGACTGCAGTGATGCGTTCTTTTGATTTGATGAATAAATTTTTGCATGAACTCTTTCTTTAAAAAGTGACAAAAGCCGAAATAATGTAGTGGTAGGAGAGGATTGACGCAACTATTTTCTTAAAAAAGCCACTTTACAGTAATAATAAAGTTCTGTTACCACTCTTTAACTTTAAAGAATCTGAGGTTTAAAAAACCTCTCCTCAACTGATACAATTATTTTTATATTTTTCAATACGACAACTCACACAAAAGGAGAAAATTATGGCGACAGTCTATTATGACAAAGATGCTAAACCTGATACTTTGAAAGGGAAAAAAATCGTCATTTTCGGCTTCGGCTCCCAGGGACATGCCCATGCGCTTAACTTGAAGGATAGTGGATTGAATGTCCGCGTTTCTCTAAAAGAAGGAAGCCCCAGCATCGCCAAAGCAAAGGCAAATGGCCTCGAAGTTTTTACCAATAACTCTGAAGCAGCCCAATGGGCCGATATCGCCATGATTGTCGTCCCCGACGAACATCAAAAAGCACTTTACGATGAACATTTAAAAGATAATCTCAAAAAAGGGGCAGCTCTTTTCTTTGCGCACGGATTTAATATTCGATTTGAGAGGATTGTGCCGAGAGCCGATCTCGATGTCATTTTGATCGCTCCCAAAGGACCCGGGCATTTGGTTCGTGATCAATATAAAGAAGGGAAAGGAGTTCCCTGCCTCATCGCCGTTGAACAAAATGCCAGCGGACAAGCCAAAGAGATTGGCCTCGCCTACGCCCAAGGAATCGGTGGAACCCGAGCCGGCGTCATTGAAACCACGTTTAAAGAAGAGTGTGAAACCGATCTTTTCGGTGAACAGGTTGTTCTTTGTGGTGGCGTCACAGCCCTGATTCAAAACGGTTTTGAAACCTTGGTGAATGCCGGATATCAACCGGAAGTTGCCTATTTTGAATGTCTTCATGAAGTAAAATTGATCGTCGATTTGATCTACGCCGGCGGAATTGCGAATATGCGATATTCGATTTCCGATACAGCAGAATATGGCGATTTAACTCGTGGGCCACGTGTCATCGATTCTCACGCCAGAAACACCATGGAAAAAATCCTGAAAGAGATTCAATCGGGTGAATTTGCCAAAGAATATATCGACGAAAATGAAAAAGGTCGTCCGAACTTCAACCGACTTCGAAAAATCGGAGAAAATCATCCGATTGAACAGGTTGGCAAAAAACTCCGCTCGATGATGCCATGGTTAGGTGGGGGAATTGATCGTAGCAAAAGATAATCTTCATAAAATTCTATAGGGGGAGAAGTGGAAATGAATCAAAAGACGATCTCGTTTTTATCGTTATTCATTCTTTTTATATTTTCCTCTTCTCCCCTTTTTTCTTTAACTCCCCCACTCTCCAAAGAAACTCTTCAAAATCAAGCAGAACTGATCGTAGAAGGCGAAGTTGGTGCTCCGATCGAATGCTTTGGAAAAATCGAAAAAGAAAAATGCTATGATCGAGTCAGCTATAAAGTTCTCCTTAAAATAAAAAAAGTTCTGAAAGGAAAAGAAACCGCAAAAACTATTACAGTTACTTTCTTTCAAAATGATTACAGCAAAAAAAGATGTGTAGGGGATCAGGGAGCGAATCTTGTTTCTGGTGACCAGGGGATTTACTATTTAAAGAAGTCGGCATCGGAGAACAGCTTTACACCGCTTCATTGGAGTGCGGTAATTTTATCTGTTCATGGGACAGGCTCACTTCCCGTATGCAAATAATTTTTAGGAGGAGGGATTGCACATGACAACTCGTGAACCGGCTGTTGCCGGATATTTTTATCCAAACAATCCCAAAGCTCTTCGAGAGCAAATCGACAGTTGTCTCGAAACAGATCAAACAAAACAGGAAGCAACCGCTATTATTGTTCCTCATGCCGGCTATATTTATTCGGGATCAATTGCTGGAGCCGCTTTTTCTCGCGTAGAATTTCCCTCTAAAATTTTTATTCTCTCTCCAAACCATACCGGGCTTGGAGCCTACGTTTCTATCAATCAAAAAGGGGAATGGAAAACTCCGTTGGGAAAAGCAAAGATCGATGAAAAACTGGCGACACTTTTCATGCAATATTGTTCTCTGGCAGAGGAGGATTCACTTGCCCATGAACAAGAGCATTCGCTGGAGGTACAAATTCCATTTCTGCAAATCCTGAAAAAAGATTTCCAGTTTGTTCCATTAACGATTCAGCATCTTTCTTTTGTGGAATGTGTTGAGATGGGAGAAGTGCTTGCACAAACGATTATAGAGTCGAACGAAAAAGTTTTAATCATTGCTTCAACAGACATGAATCATTACGAATCCCAAAAAACGACTTTGAAAAAAGATCAAATCGCCATCGATCCGATTTTAGAATTCAATCCTGAAAAACTTTACCAAAATGTTCATCAACAAGATGTCACGATGTGCGGAGTTATCCCGACCACGATTACGCTCATCGCCGCAAAACATCTCGGAGCGAAAAAAGCTGAATTGATCAAACATGCAACCAGTGGAGACGTATCCGGGGATTATGAGAAGGTGGTTGGATATGCGAGCTTCATTGTTTCCTGACGAAACAAATCTAAAACAATCTTGACTCATCCCCCATAACCGATTACTCGTAGCCGATCATGAATAAACCACGACTTCGTTTCGCCCCATCCCCTACAGGCCACCTCCATATTGGAGGAGCGAGAACCGCTCTCTACAATTGGCTCATCGCCCGAAAAACAGGAGGCGTCTTCGTTTTACGAGTGGAGGATACCGATCGAGAACGTTCCGCCCAGGAATATGTCGACTCCATTTTGAAAGCGATGGAATGGCTGAATCTCGGTTGGGATGAAGGTCCGTTCTTTCAAACCGAGCGGATGGAAGTTTACAAGTCTCATGTTGATCAGCTGATCAAAGAAGAAAAGGCCTATCGCTGCTACTGCACCGCCGAGGAACTCGAAACCAAAAGAAAAAAGGCGATGGTCGAAGGGCGCAAACCAAAGTATGACGGTAAATGCAGAAGAATAGAGCCTTCGCAATGGGAAAAAGAATCAAAACCTTTCTGCATCCGGTTCAAGGCACCCCAGGAGGGATCGACGATTATCCAAGACCTCATTCACAAACAAATCGAATTTCAAAACAGTGAACTCGATGATCTCATCATTCAAAGAACCGATGGAACTCCCACTTACAATCTGAGCGTAGTTGTAGATGATGTGACGATGCAAATTACGCATGTCATCCGCGGAGATGATCATTTGAACAATACTCCACGCCAGAGGATGCTATATGAGGCTTTCAATTATCCGGTTCCCGCATTTGCCCATGTCCCGATGATTTTGGGATCTGATAAAACAAGACTTTCCAAACGACATGGCGCGACCTCTGTTCTTGCTTACCGG
The DNA here is from genome assembly GCA_964609335.1 of uncultured Pseudomonadota bacterium. Taxonomy (GTDB): domain Bacteria; phylum UBA10199; class UBA10199; order JADFYH01; family JADFYH01; genus CAZSRQ01. The sequence continues at coordinate 23,186 of CAZSRQ010000003.1, read as the reverse complement.
GAGATGGGATACCTTCCCGATGCGCTTCTCAACTATCTTTCCCGGCTCGGCTGGTCTTTTGGGGATAAAGAGATTTTTACACGCGAAGAACTGATCCAGAATTTCAGTATTGAGGCGGTCGGGAAATCGGCGGCGGTCTTTAATCCTGAAAAACTTCTTTGGTTGAACGGACTTTATATTCGCCAGGAAAAGCCGGAGAATCTTGCTTCAGAGGTAAAAAGAATCTTTGAGACGCGAGGAATTGAATTTGTGTCATCCCCGAGTGCTTTTGTCGGGGATCCTCCTACTCAACAATTGGATCAGGGGGATTCCCGCTTAAAAGCCTGCGGAAATGACAATAGAAACCCGGAAGAAATTTTAAAAGATGCCATTCAGGCAGCCCAGGAAAAATCAAAAACGTTGGTTGAAATGGCCGATCTCATCGATTTCCTGTTTCTAAAAGAGATCAAACCGGAAGAAAAAGCACAAAAACTTTTGGAAGAATCAAAAGCAAAAGGACATCTTAAAAAACTGGCGGATGAGTTAGACAAACTAGAATCTTTCGATAAATCGAATATTCAATCGACCTGCGAAAAAGTGGTTGCCGACCTTGGAATCAAATTAAAAGAGCTTGCCCAGCCGATTCGTGCTGCTTTGACCGGAAAATTAATCAGCATCGGGGTTTACGATATTATTTTCCTGCTTGGGAAAGAGAGATCTGTAGAGCTTTTAAGAAAGTAGGGGCGAACCTTGTGTTCGCCCTAAAAATGTTGGCGATATTGTAAATATTATCAATTGCCCACAAATCAGGGCAAACACAAGGTTCGCCCCTACGAGAAATTTCAATCCCTATCCAACTGGGCCCGACAATCGGAACTAATATCCGATTCGTGCTCTTTTAAGCATTCAATAATATTTCCCCCTGCCACTTTCCCCGGTTTACAGAATTTATTTCGATCTCCGGCGCATGCCTGCTTCATCTGCTCGATCTCTTCTTTTCTTTTTTCGACCTTTTCACTGCACTTTTTACTTAGCTCCGAACCATGTTCCTGGAGACAACGAAAGATTCTCCCCTCTCCAGGCTCCACTTTTTCGCAGAGTTTTTCCCGGTCTTTTTTGCATGCTTTTTCCCATTTCGCATCAAGAGAATTGGAAAAAGCAAAGACGGTCAAAAACAAAACCAGACAAGATAGTTTTCTCATTTCTCCCCCTTTTTTAAATTTTGAAGATTTTTGATTTTACCTATTTCTTCATCGGATTTCAAAAAAATATTTTATGCTGGTAAAATGACGATGGCTTGACCGTTTAGAAGATCCTTTCTATATCTGTTCTTAACCAAAACCTTAATCGGAGTATTTTTATCCCCTCTTTATCCTATAAACCTTCTCATATTTATATCGATGCAGCTGTTGAGAATCTTCCTCTAACTCTCAAAATTGTCTCAAAATTTTCAACTGTTTCAAAAGAAATTATTGAAGATCCAAAAAGTTTAAAAAAACCGATTGAGATGACTTCAGCGAAAAAACATTTGCTGCTAACAAGAATGAAAGCAGATCCGCTGAAAGAGTTTAAGGCAATGACTCTCAGCAGCGAACGACCTTATTATGCCTTGAATCTCATCTCTAACTGTCATCTCGAATGCAGTTACTGTATTCTTCAGAGTTATCTTTTCAATAATCCGATGATTACAATTTTTACGAATTTGGAGGAGATTTTTGAGAGACTTCAAATTCAAATCAATCAAATTCCAAAAGGAAGTATGATCGGAACCGGAAAAATCGCCGATTCGCTTGCACTCGATGAGATCAGCCATCACACCCTAAGCCTCATCCCATTTTTTGCGAAGCAGGAAGCGGTTTTGCTCGAGTTGAAAACAAAAAGTGATTTCGTGAACAACCTTCTCTCTCTCGATCATCGAGGAAAAACGATTGTTTCCTGGTCACTCAATCCGGATTCGATCATTGAAAGAGAAGAGTACAAAACCGCTTCTTTCGAAGAAAGACTCATGGCGGCAAAAAAAGTTTCAGAGAGAGAATACCCGATCGCTTTTCATTTTGATCCGATCATTTTTCATGAAAACTGGAAAACCAACTACCTACAAACCATTCGAACACTTTTTGACAAAATCGATCCGGAAAAAATTTCTTGGGTCAGCTTGGGAGCACTCCGTTTTCCGAACAAGCAGATCCAGATCATAAAAAAAAGATTTCCAAAAAATAATCATTTGCTGGATAATCTCGTCTCAACCAATAAAACAGTTCTTCATTATCCGGATGAATTAAGAAAAGAAATTTTGCAGACCATAGAAGCTGAATTGTTGAGACATCTTCCTTCTGCAAAAATTTATCAATGCATGGAATTCTAGGAATTTTAAACTGTTTTTTTATCGGAGGAAACAATCATGAAACACTCTTTTGGAAAATGGTTTTTGATCATCGCCTTGGCAGTGCCGCTCGTGACTGGCTGTTCGTTGCTGAAAAAACTGGCTGACAAGCAATCTTCCGACTCCTCCAAAGAAACCAACTCTCTCGATCTTTCCAAAAATTGGGGAAAAGAAGATTCGTCGAATCACACCTCGGGAAATATTTTGAAAAGCAATGATGGTTTTAGCCAAATCACTTTGCTCGATGGATGGAAGGAACAAAAAGGGCTCAATGAAAAAGCTGAAATTCAGGCAGCAGATCCATTGAACAACAATTTCATCATTGTATTAAGTGAAAGCAAACTTGATTTCAACAAAATGACGATTGACAAGCATTCGGAAGCAACCCGCTCAATTCTTTTGAAAGCAATCGGAAACCCGGTAGTCGAAGGCCCAACCCGTTTAACCATTCATGGATTTCCGGCGGTGCAATATAAAATCACCGGATCGATCGACAATTTAAATCCTGTTTATCTACATACTACGATTGAAACTCCCAAAAACTTTCATCAGGTTTTAGCCTGGACCCTCGCCTCAAAATACGAAAAAAACAAGCCGGTACTCGATCAGGTGATTGGAAGTTTCAAAGAGGTGGAAAAATAATTCTCAAACCAGAAACGGATTATTCTTCTTTTCAAACTCGATGGTGGTTGCCGGGCCATGTCCCGGAACGACGATCGTTTCGTCCCCCAAAGGGAAATATTTCTTTTTGATCGATTGAATCTCCTGATGCATATCCCCTTTCCAGAGATCGGTTCGACCGACACTGCCGGCGAATAGAGTATCACCGGGAAACAAAACCCCGACCTCCCTTAAAGTGGGGAAATAAAATCCGCAAGAGCCTGGAGTGTGGCCGGGAGAATGCAGTGTTACCCCTTCAATACTCCCTGCCTTGAGCGCATATCCATCGACCAAAAACTCATCGACCCCGACCGGTTTTTCAACCTGATCAGGAGGAAGCCCCAAATACTCCGCCTGCATGCCCATTTTCTCGTAAAGAAAAAGATCGTCGGCATGCAAGCAGACTTTCGCACCGGTGTGATGCTGCAACGCCGTCGTCGCGCCAATATGATCAATATGGGTATGCGTATGAATAATCGATCGGATGTTCAATCCATGCTCTTTTACTCTTTTTAGGAGGAGATCGATTTGATCACCCGGATCAATCACAATCCCCTCTTTTGTGACTGGATCACCCAGAATGATACAATTGCACTGGAAAGGACCGACCGGGATAATTTCTATCATTTCTTGCGACATCTTGATTCCTTATGATTTTTTTGTACCTATTCGAATCATTTAATAGATTTAAAACATAAAAGGACATGGTGAGCGTAGTCGAACCATGAATTAAGTACACTCGAGTGATGGTTCGACTACGCTCACCATGTCCCTTCCGGCACCAGGTCACTTTCGGATTTAAGGCAGGAATTTACTCTTTTTTGAATACATCCTTAAAAAATTTCACGGAATAGTTGATTCCAGATCCAATACTGACAATCAACGCGAGAATCAGGAAAAACCAGCCAACCAGACGACTATTCATCGTCAAAAAAACCGGAGGAAGCAGAAAACAGGTGAGCGTCACATTCTGAAGAGCGGTTTTTTTCTTTCCCCAGACATCGGCGGCAATCACGATTCCTTCGGTGGCTGCAACGCCGCGAAGCGCAGTAATCGTAATCTCCCGAAATAGGAAAACAACGACAATCCAGGCAGGAACTTCTTTGAGAGGAATCAGCATGATAAAAACCGCCATCACCATCAATTTGTCAGCCAGAGGATCAAGCAACTTTCCAAAGGTGCTGACCACCTTCATTCGGCGGGCAAAATAGCCATCAATCAGATCGGAAATTCCGGAAAGAACAAAAAAGAGAGCGGTAAAATAGGCTAAGATTGGATGAAAATTGGCAGCATCATGCGGCTCTTGAAAACCCATCAGAACCATGACGAATGGAATCAGGGCGACCCGTGCGAAAGTAAAATAGTTGGCAATATTCAGATATTGATCCCGTTTGGAAAGAGGCGATTCCATAAATCTGACTTTAAAACAGGGAGATGTAAAAAGTCGAGGAATAATCTGCTCTTGATTCATGAATAGTTAGGAGTTATGGATCAAAGGTTAGGAGTCGGGGGTTAGGAGTCGGGGGTTAGGAGT
>CAZSRQ010000003.1:0-18530 GCA_964609335.1 uncultured Pseudomonadota bacterium | reverse complement strand
GGTTAGGAGTCGGGGGTTAGGAGTCGGGGGTTAGGAGTTAGGGGTAAAAAAATTATTAACTCCCGACTGCTTTTACACACATGGAAATTGAAACCACCTTTTTAATTCTCGGAAGCGGAATCGCCGGTTTGACTTATGCTTTGGAAGTTGCCGCGCACTCGAAAGTCCTGATCGTTACCAAAAAAGAATCAGCCGAATCGAATACCAACTATGCCCAAGGGGGAATTGCCAGTGTTTGGGATTCGGAAGACAGCTTTCAATCCCATATCGCCGATACCCTGAAAGTCGGTGCCGGGCTCTGTCATGAAAAAACAGTCAAGATCGTGGTCGAAGAAGGACCGGCCCGAGTCAAAAAGTTGATCGAGCTGGGGGTCGCCTTTTCAAAAAAAGAAAATGAAAAACTTGATTTGGGTCAGGAGGGGGGACATTCCGCCCGCCGGGTTCTACACGCCGGTGATTTTACCGGTCGAGAAATAGAACGGGCGTTAATCGCGCAGATCAAGGCTCATCCGAATATCACCATTTTAGAACACCATATTGCGATCGATCTGATTACAACCGAAAAACTGAACCTCGCCGGCCCCAAAAAAATTCTTGGGGCTTATGTCTTAAACCGGTTGAGCGGATCGATTAAAACCGTTCGTTGCAAGGTTTGTCTGCTGGCAACCGGCGGAGCCGGAAAAGTCTATCTTTATACAAGCAATCCGGATATCGCCACAGGAGATGGGCTCGCCATGGCTTGGCGGGCTGGTGCTTCCGTTGCCAATCTTGAGTTTATCCAGTTTCATCCAACCTGTCTTTATCATCCTCAAGCCAAATCCTTTTTGATTTCGGAAGCACTGCGGGGAGAAGGGGCGATTCTCCGTTTAAAAAATGGCGAGGAATTCATGCAGAATTATCATCCCCAAAAATCGCTCGCCCCGAGAGATGTCGTCGCCCGTGCGATCGATTCGGAGCTGAAAAGTCGCGGAGATGAATATGTTCTTTTGGATATCACCCATCAACCTCCCTCCTTTATTCAAGAACGTTTTCCAAATATTTATGATCGCTGTCTGCAATACGGATTTGATTTGACGAAAGAGCCGATTCCGGTTGTGCCAGCCGCCCACTATGTTTGTGGGGGGGTGGTGGTGGATGAGCAGGGAGCCACAGGGATCGAGGGGCTCTACGCCTGCGGAGAGGTCTCTTTCACCGGACTTCATGGGGCAAACCGTCTCGCCTCCAACTCACTTCTGGAGGCGGTTGTTTTTGCCAAACGGGCGGCCAATCACTCAACCGGTTACTTCAAACAAAATGATTTCATCTCTTCGATCATTCCGGAATGGAATTCTGGAAACGCCACCGATTCGGATGAAGCGGTGGTCATCACCCAAAACTGGGATGAGATCCGTCGAACCCTGTGGAATTATGTCGGAATCGTTCGAACCACCAAACGCCTGCTACGGGCAAAAAAGCGGATCGAGTTTTTGCGGGAAGAGATCAGGGAATATTACTGGAATTTCAAATTGACGGCAGATCTGATCGAATTGAGAAATCTTGTTTTGGTCGCCGAGTTGATTATTCGATCCGCTTTGGAAAGAAAAGAGAGTCGCGGATTGCATTACACTCTCGATTTTCCCGCTCTCCTCTTGAATGCGGCCGATACGATCCTCTCTCCTGCCAAAGAAAAAAAAGAATAGACAGCCGCCCAAAAAACCATCATTTTATAAGACCGGCGAGGCAACCTTCAATCCTACGGAGATTATTTATGACGCAAAAACCATTTCTGACCGATATTAAAACTTTAAGGGAAAGAGCACGACAACATATTGAGAAAGGAGCGGTGACTCCAGGTTATGCGGCCAATGCGGAAACTGTCATCGGTCTGCTCAATGAAGCATTGGCGACTGAAATAGTCTGCGTGCTTCGGTATAAACATCATTATTTTATGGCATCCGGAATCAATGCCCCCTCCGCTGCCGCTGAATTTTTGGAACATGCCAACGAAGAGCAAACCCATGCAGATCAAATCGCAGAACGGATTGTACAGCTCGGAGGAAATCCGAACTTTTCACCCGACGGACTGACCACACGAAGCCATTCAGAATACGTCGAAGGGGATTCCCTGACCGAAATGATCAAAGAAGATTTGATCGCCGAGCGAATCGCGATTGATAGCTATGGAGAAATGATTCGATATTTGGCTGAAAAAGATCCAACCACCCGACGGATGCTTGAGGAAATTTTGGCGATGGAAGAAAAACATGCCGATGATCTGGCAAGCTTGCTCGAAGAGATGGGTGGAAAATAGAACGACAACTAAAACTCAAACAAAAGCCCCGCCGAGAAAAGAAATCCGTTGAACTTCAACCCGTCTCCCCCAAAGTTGTCGATCTGCATCCATCTTCCACCGAGGGTCAGATAAGTATCATTAATCCCAAGCTCCTGCTCCATATAATCGCTCATCTGATCGAACCATTCGAGCGAAACCATTAATCCACCCCCGGCGTGATACCCAATTTTCCAACCATTTGTGACATCCCCTTGAAGATTTTGCCTAAAATACATGTAATCTAGGCCGGTCGTGACATACGGAACCAAAATCTGGTTTTCAATAAATTGACCGCGGAATGTAAAAGAGGTGGAAATCGGAATGACAAAAAAACTGAAGCGATCCCCTGAAACACGACCGGTCGTTTCTCCAATCGCGGCGCGGTTTTCATAGAGAAATCCGACTCCGAGATTCACTTCATATTTCGAATCAAAGAGAGCCCCTCCATATAAATTGTAAAATCCGTTGCAACAATCGCTCAAAAATTCTTTCAAAACCGAATTGGTTGGCGCGAAAAATCCCCCTTCAAATCCGATCGACGCTTTTTTGGGGGTCGCTTCCAGGGCAAATACCGATGAGGGGTGCAGTAATGTCATGATCAGGAAAATCATAAGGTAGCGGCGAATGCGAGACTTGTCTCTACAAAATATCAAAATTAGAAATCCCAAAAATAAAATCAAAACCCCCGACCCGCTTTTTGAATCCACCGATTGTCGATTCAACGAGCAGCCTCTTTCACCTGCCCTCTGCGTAATTCCGACCGTATACTCTGGTAAAACCGGAGAGGTTGCTGTCGCTCTGCTGGGACTTGTTTGACCGCTGTTATCGACTGCCTGAACAGCGACACAATAGTAAACGCCGTTCGTCAGATTCGGCACCACAATATCTAGAGAACTTCCGGAACCAGGCTGATTCGCAGAGGCGGCAACAGAAGCGGTACTGAAATCAAGCGTTCCCGGACAGACCGGATTTACCTGATCGGTCGCAGGGAGAGCAAAGGCATTATAACGATTGATATCCGCTTGGGTTAAACGGGCAACTTTTATGATTCCCCGCTGATTTCCGAAGTCGACACTCAGAATGCTCACTTCAGGAGGGGGCAAATCGACACTGATCGTCGTCATGTCGCGCCCTACATCATTTTGATAACCGGCCCCTTGAGAAGAATCGCAATCTTGCACAAAAATGAATATCTCATTATTTCCTTCATTCAAAATCGAAGAGTTGAGCGTCACATCCATTGTTCCGGTGGTGATCGGATTTACCTGTCCCGCCGGAAAAGAAACTTCGGGTAAAAGCAGAGCACCGGATTGGGCGATATTTCCATTCGCCCGAACATTATATCCCCCTCCTGTGGTACAGATTTCATCGCTATTAAAGCTAATGGTAAAAGAGGAGTTTGTCAGGGTGTAAGGTCCAGCGGGGGTCACCGAATTAATCGTCACAAAAGGATTGGCCGAAACCACAGAAATTCCACCCCCCTGATCGGAGGCAAAAACATATCCGTCATTCGCACTGGTCGCGGCGAGAGGCCCTGGAACCGCCGAAGGAGGAGCTGAAGATCCAAGCGAAAGCGGACCATTCGTATTGGGAGCGGCGGTCGATCCATCCATATCGAGCACTCGGTAGGTTCCGGTTCTTGGATCTGCACTGGTGACCACCGAACTGAAAATCGTCAGTCCGTTGGTTCCTGAAACATACCCTCGAGTCCCGACAGGATTGATCACTTGAGTCACAACAATATCGGTCAAATTAATATTCACAAAAGGGTTCAACGGATTGAGCCCGACATGATCAAGAGTAATCGTGAAAAGCGTTGTGCTGCTCGGATTACTCGTGCTGACAACATCAATTTGGGTTTGGGATTGATCGACCAGATAGAGAACATCATTGGTTGGATCAATCGATAAACCAGTAAGATTATGCGCAAGACCATCCGAAAAAAGAGTTACTTGGGTTCCGTTAAAACTCCCCTCATCAAAAAACCATAAAAAACCTTCTTTCGTCGTTACGAAAATCCGATCGGTGGTTTGAGTCGTGCTAAAACGGGAGGGAAAGCTGGCAATGTCTATATCGGTCGGGGTATTGGTTTGATTACCACTGGTAAGCCCAACAGAACCGATGATCTTATTGGTTCCGGTATCAAACACCCAAACCTTGAATTGGATTGTATCAATAAAGTAAAGATTTTTGTCTCCGAGTTCTTTTCCAGAGATCATTAAACCTGGCAATCCGGTGGTTCCTATTTCCGGAGTCATATTATATTCCGTCGGAGTCGCCGCCGGCGCATTCACCTGGGTGAAATGCATTTTTTTGTCAGTCGTAACGATGTACAAATTATACGTATTCGGTTGAATCGCAATTCCCCCCACCGAAGCGGAGAAAGCGCTGATCTGGGTCGACAAGAGAGAAAAAGAGGCGAGATCAATAATGAAAACAGAACCGCCGACTGCAACCACCAAATAACGATTATCGCTGGTGGTTGCAATTTGAATTGCCTGAGCGTTAATTCCGGTAAAGGTGAGAGGACGAGTTCCGCCAATCGGTCGTTCTTGATCAGGAAATGCGAACGAGTTTTTGGGGTGAAGCAAAAAAAGAAAAAGGAAAAAAAGGGGGTAAATTTTTTTCAATGGGGAAACCTTCTAAATATAATCTCGAATCAGAAATGAAGCGATCTGCACCGCATTGGTCGCTGCCCCTTTGCGAATATTATCGGCAACCACCCAAAAATTGAGCCCATTCGCAATCGATTCATCTTCGCGAATTCGCCCGACAAACACCTCATCTTTTCCGACGGAATTTATCGCGAGAGGATATTCATTCTTCGAGGGGTGATCAAGCAATATTACTCCCGGAGATTTTTTGAGAAGTTCTTTCGCATCATGCGCCGAAAGTTTTTGTTTGGTTTCAACATTCACCGACTCCGAATGCCCCCCGAAAACCGGGACGCGGACACAGGTTGCGGTCACCTGGATGTTGGGATCTTTAAGGATTTTCTTCGTCTCGTTCACCATCTTCATCTCTTCTTTGGTATATCCATTATCCAAAAAAACATCGATGTGCGGCAGACAGTTGAAGGCAATCTGATGGGGAAATTTTTTCTTCTCAATCTCTTTTTGACTAAAGAGTGCGACGGTTTGCTTCGAAAGCTCTTCCATCGCCCGTTTGCCAGCACCGCTGGTCGCCTGATAGGTAGAAACCACCACCCGCTTGAGCCCAACGGCATCGTAAATCGGTTTCAAAATCACAACCATCTGAATCGTCGAGCAGTTCGGATTCGCGATAATCCCTTTTTTTGTATATTCCGCAATCGCTTCAGGATTCACCTCGGGAACAACCAGCGGAACTTGTGGATCCATCCGAAACGCGCTGGTGTTATCAATGCAGATCGCCCCGGCTTTTGCCGCAATCGGGGCAAAATGTTCAGAGATCGATCCACCCGCTGAAAAAAGGGCGATATCGATATTCTTGAAAGAATCTTCATTTAAAACCTGAACCGGAATCTCTTTTCCGTTGAAGGTAAGAGCTTGTCCAACACTTCTTTCAGAAGCGAGAAGACGAAGTTCATCGACCGGAAATTGGTGCTCTTCGAGAACTTTTAGCATTTCATTTCCGACGGCACCGGTTGCACCCACGACTGCCACATTGTATTTTTGTTTTTTCATTTTTCTTTCTCCACTTCAATTTTATTTCTTAAGAAATCGACATCCATTTTGTCGGAAGGACGAACGGTATCTTTCATTCGAATGAGTAACTCTTTAGTTGGAATTGGAATCTTTACCCCTTCAATTTCTATCCACTCGGTCTCTTTCTCTGCATCAAAATAATCAATTCCACAAGCACGAGCCATTAAATCAACCACAAACTCATCTGCGACGCGAACGACCTGGTATTTTTGCACCTCGTCATCTTCGATCAAGGCAATCGCATTGTCCGGCAGAGTCGACATCGCTCGTTTGATTTTTTGGATATTAGACTCGGAAGAATCGACTAAAAGATCTACATCTTTTGTCGCTCTCAAAAAACCATAGATAATCACTGCAAATCCACCGATCACAACGTATCTTACTCCTTGTTCATTGAGTGAGCGGCAAAGATCTAAGAGGTCTTTGAGTTTAGGCGAGCGTGCGTACTCGCGATTGTTCTGATCATCCATCGATCGGCCTCCTCGAAAGTTTTAAAACGATACACGCCTGAGGGAATCAGGGATTCTCCCCGAAGATCGCTGACAGTTTGAAGCAAGATCTCTAGGTCTTTGAAAAGATCCCCATCTTCTTTTCGACCCACTTTTTTCATTGTTAGCATCTTCTTCTCCCCTACCACTGAAAAACAACTTCATCTTTTACTAAACAATTCCTCCAATTTCCTTCTCGCCAATTCCTTTTCATCCGTCTGTTTATCTTTCCTCTCCCCTTCTGAGAAGGAAAAATACCCGCAAAAATTCGACCGATCCTTCTCTAAAACCCGATCTGCTTGTGTTTCCTGACATTCATTATACGCTTTCGAATCGTAATAAACGCAATTCATACAACAATGCAGATCCGAATGGCAAGAGGGGCAGCTTTCGGTTCTGCTTACCCGATCCGATAAATTTAGTTCTTTTAAGCAGGAGTGGCAAAAGCAAGGCACAACTTAGGACTATCATAGAATATAAAGGAGGCAAGGGATGTTTGAGCGATGGATATGAAAACTATAAAATCCATTGAACCCCAAAAAGAATCGAGGGATCAGGCTTAGACCGATCGGTAGAATTTAAACTGTTCATAAAAAACAGTGCGCTCATATCGAGATAAAATTTTCCACCGAATGGGCTATAAAGCAATCCAGCCTTATAAATTCCAGCTCTGTCTTCCGGAGATTCTGGAGTGCTTTGGCGAAAAATTCCTCCCCCTTCAATGCTCAAAATAATATGTTGCGATTTGAACCGGCGGCCAATCCCCCCTCCGCAGAGAAAGCCGTGATTGAAGCTAACCGTTTTCTCGGGAGAACTTTCTTGAGTTTTCGGATCGAGCTTCTCTTCGCCGAACCTCTCCAGAAAAAAACCGGCATAGCTGCAATGAGCGCTTAAAAGCCAATTTTTCGGCATAAAAACATGCCCGATTCCCCCTCGCGCAAAACCTCCCAAGCGAACTGCACCGGGGGCATTGTACGCTCCCCAAGCAACTTCGCCGTTGAACGCCCCCCCGAAACTGATCAGTTTTCCCAACACGGCAAAAATCTTCCCAAAATCGATATCAGACTCCGGTGGCGAACTATTCCGCGGGGTGATGACGGTGGAGGTGACGGGAGGATAAACTCCCGGTGGTGGGGGTCGAAAAGGAGGTGGAGGTCGAGTCACCGGCGGAGGGAGAGGAGGATCTGGCGGAGAAGGATCCGGTGGCGAATCTTTTTTCGGGGGATCAACCGGTTTCTCTTTTTGTTCTTCACGAACCGGTTGAGGAGGATCTTTCGGTTTCGGAGGCGGAGACGGAGGATCTTCCTCACGATCCGGTTTTTTTCGAGTTTTTTTTGGAGGAGGAGGTGGTGGGGGCGGTGGTGGGGGAGGCGGAGCGCTCTTTCCCCCACAAAGATCTCCCAAACAAAGTGTCCCTTGCCCACTGGTCGGCTCAAACACTGATTGGGTACAGCTCCCACCGAAATTCCCTTCCGGACAAATATTTTCAGCAGGTGGCGAAAGAAACAACGGCACACGAATCATAAGCTTACCTCCCTCTTATGATTCGTATCGAAATGGCAAAAATGAGGTTGCTAAAAAATTTTAGAATGTTTGGATCAGAAAGAAATTATTTTTTCTCAAGACAACTCAAAACTTCTGCATCGCTTTCAAAACATTTCATCATTACAGCAAAGTTTTGAGACCAGGTTTGTCGCACCGGAGAAGTGTGAAAAGATCGGCCAAACTCCTGACAAGAGTTCTCTCCCTCTTTTTTGGCGCCTGTTCTCAGCTGTTCAAATTTGGTCATTCTATCTTGATTGGAGAAAGAAAAAAAATGACCAAAGGTAAAGCCAAAATTTTCATAACCCTGGATATCAGCTTCTGCAGAGAGAGGAGTCTTCGAGAGAGCGGAAAGAACCTTTTTGCAATCTGCAGGGCCTTCTTGCAATTTAGAGAAAAGAAGCGCGCCGGCTAACAAGTATTTCGCAAGATCTATTCGTCGTTGCTGCATTCGAACAGATGCTTTATCTGAGCCGACCGGCTTATTATAAATTGCACGATGAAGCTGCACCGCATAATCTCGCGCACTTTGATCTACTGTTTTTGGACGAGGAGCAGCTCCCACTGCTGCCAGAGAAGGACTGGTGGTAGAAACCGTCACAATGGGACTTTTCAAACTAGACTTTAAAACTTCTTGAATCTGTTGCGATCCTCTCTCTGGATTTTTGTCCAAATGAAATCCAAACGATCGAAAAATTTGCCGGGTAAGATTTTGAATTGAATCGCTCATATTAAATCCTGAAAAATTATCGGTTCATTCGCAAAAATGTTGTTTTCTAAATCCCAAACATATTTCGAACGGTCATAGCTTAGTATTTTCACTCATTGTCATCCCCGAATATTTTTGTCGGGGATCCCCCTATTCAACAATTGGATCAGGGGGATTCCCCTGCCTGCCGGCAAGGCACGGTGCCCAAAAGCTCGCAGGAATGACAACATTTAAAAACCAAATTATGACCATTCGAAATATAACATCAGCCCAACAAAAATTCTAATTCCTAAACACCCCACGACGAATGTTCTCCAGTCTCGCATTATAAATCGCCGCTTGCAACTTTTGCATCTGATGAGAGTTGTATCCAAATTTTCTTGCATCCCGCAAATACGCCTGCGCATCTCTTTCAAACGCCGTCTTTAAGCTTCGTCCATCTTCGGCGATTTGTTGTGGGGTATTATTTGCGCCATAGGTTTGACTGTAATGCCGATGAAGATCGGCAGGAAGCGCCACGGCAACCCCACCTTCTTCCACCGCTCTTTTTTCTTCTTCGTTAAGGGTGCGTTTCAATCTTCTTTCATGATAACTAAACAACGCCGCTTTCGACGGGACATGATCCATCTGCAATTCCTGTTTTACCGCGTTGATCTCTCTTCCTTTTGTATAACCTCCACGAAGTTCTTTGTAACTCGCCACATCAAACTCTTCGGCGCCCAGCGGAGTGCTTCTCGCTCTTGGCCTTCCACCTCCTGCTGTTGCTCCTCCTTTCGGTTTTTTTCCTGGAGGAACGGAAGAACCACGCGAACCTCCCGAAGCGGAGGTTCCAGCTGCTTGGGCAGACCCCTCTTTTTTACACCCTTTCGGAACCGCAGCAATCAACGATCCTTTAGGGATCTTGATTTGTACCGGCGATCCCCCGACCGGGATAATCGTCAACTCCGCTCCATCCTGATTTTGCGCCGGTTTAGAAATCGTTCCCGCCACCTGACGCACCTCTTTGACTGACCCATCTTTTCTCACCACTTGAATCACTAATCCACCTCGATTGCCCGAGCGAATTTTTCCTTTATCAGGCTTTGCGACCGAAACTCCAATGATATTCAATGACTCATTCGGCGCCACATTCCACTGCTGGCGAAGACGAATCGCCATCGCGCCAAGTGCCACCCCTGCAATCGCGGTTCCGGCCGCTTGAGCCGCTCCCTTAAGGATAATCACTGCTTCATCCGAGTCAGGATGATCAACCATATGATAAGCGAGAGTGGTAAAAATCCCTCCCGAAATGCCGGCGGCTACCAAATTTCCCACTCCAAAATTTCCTCCGGGAATCAGGCGATTGAGCGCCATGGCGACCGATTCCGCTTCTAACGTTTTCATGGAGCGTTCGCTCAACAATCCCAAATCATGATAGGTTCTCGCTTGGGAGAGAGATTGAATCGCCTCAGCCGCCGGGCTCCCCCCCAAAGCAAGCGCGCGATAAATCCCGATTGCCGCCCGCCCAGCCGCTCCCGCTGCCGGAACCATCGCGGTAAGCGCATAGAGCGCCGCCGTTTTTTGAAAATGTCGAACGCTTCTTTCGGTTTGAAATTCTTTGAGACCTGAAGAAATAGTCTGGGCAATGAACTGATAGCCTTGCGGCGAAATTTTTCCGCAATCCTCAAACGCTTGATGAATCGCCTCCGCAAGAATCGGAGAATCAACAAAAGGGATCAGCTCATAAAACGCTTCATCCCGCGCTTGCGAATTGGATCCAAAATTCTTATCGAGTTCTGCCTCAGCATTTTTCAAATCATTTATTTCATTCAACAACTTCGCATGCATGCTTTTGAGCGCTTGTTCTTCCGCTTTTGGATTGGCGGTTTGACAGTAAGAAAGATCGTATCCGCCCGCTCCAAAAAGAAATCCTGGGCCTCCACGCGCTGCTTCTGGAGTGCGGAATAGAATATTGAGATCTCCTTCATTCAGTTTTAATCCTTTCAATCGATCCCGAATCATCGCCGCTTTGAGCCCTGGCAATCCATTTCCCAAAACCGCTCGATCGAGCTCTCGCCGATTTTCTTCGATCCAAAGCTTGAATATTTTTTCGCCGTAAGGGCCTGCAAATCCCCCGATCTCGTAAAGCCTTTCTCTTTTTGCCTTGATCTCTTGTCGAACCCGATCTTTTAAACTTCGAAAGACATGATTTCGAATCTCACTCCGAATATTCGCTTCATCCAGTAATTCTGAAAGCGCTCTCGCTTGAGTTCCACGAATCGTCGAGCCGGGGCTCCAACCTTGCAACAATCGGCGAAGCCTGTCAGAAACTTCGGGACAAGGAGTTTTCTGAAATTCACTCTTTCCTCCTGCTGGATCTTTCGGTGGAGTTGGAGCCACAGGCCTTTGAGAAGGGGGAGCTCCTTTCGGCGGCGCAGACGTCGGTGGCGACGCTGTTAGAGCAGGTGGTATTCGTGCAGGAGGCGCAGAAGGAGGTTGCGCAGAAGAGGGATAAGAAACATTCAGACATCGATCGAGCAAATTTTTCTTTCGATCAATCAATGCCATCTGTTTTTCTACTCTTCGATTAAGATAAAAAAGATTGTCGACCGCTTTGTTCCATTGATCATCTTTGGGATATTGTTTTGCATCTTTAACAATCTTCTGAACATCGCTGTTAAATCGGGTCAAAAATTGGGGCAATATCTCTTCTTCAAATTTTTTAAAATCTCTTTTCGCTTGTAAAAGATCTTTTGGAAAAGAGTGCGGTTTTTTCCTATGCGAAACCAGATATCCGCAGAGCGATAACATTCTTGCCACAATCTTCTCTAACTCTTTCACTCTCTCTTCAATTCCGTCTAAAGAAGGAGGAGGTTGAGAAACAGGAGGAGTCGACACAGAAGCTGGCGGAGAAACAGGCGGCGCCAGAGCAGCTGCTGGAGCGACCGGCGCAGGATCAGGCAGAGGAGTCACCGGCGCAGGAGTCGGAGCCGTCGGAGCAGGATCTGACGCAGGTGTAGGAGTCGGTGGAGAAGCAGGAGGCATTGCTGGATGAGGCGCTGCCTCCGCCTGTTTCTCTTTTATTTTTGGACGATTCGCTCCGGCTAATAAAATTTGAAAGAAATATCCAATATTCGAACTGGGGGTAATCGTAGGGCGAAAATTGATTGGAGAGGTCGGTCGTTGATCATCATAAGGAGAATAACCACTTCCCAAGAAAATAAGAGTTCCCAATTCTAAACGAGCCATGAAAGAGTCGGTAGGAAAAATATCAATGTTCAGAGCCGCTTCGACTCCTCCCCGAGTGAGCGTTCCCCATCCTGCGTCAACTTTTTGATCGAAATTGTTTGGATGTCCAAAGCTAGAGATAAAAGCAGGAGCCAAAGAAATTGAAGGATAGAGACGCCGATTCAGAAGCGACACTCCAATCCCAATCGGAGCGGCTGCGCCGATGTTGATCAGAAAAGTAGAAAAATCGGCCGGGATCATTCCATCGCTGTAACCGAATCGATCTTTCGCAAAACCCAGTTTCGCTTCGAGACCTAACGAAAGAGAAAAACGACCTGCCAGAGGAACATAGCACCCCGTGCTAAAAAATGGCCCAGCCCCTCCTCCTGAATCTCCCCATCGAACCGAGAGCCCTCCTCCGGTCCAACAGGGAGTTCCCTCACCCCCCTCGACTTTACCCATACCCCTCCCACTCGAAAAATAAAACTTCGTTCACCGCTTGGGTAGATTTATCTGTCATTCCACGACTTGATCGGGGAATTCCCCTGACAGATATTCAAAGTGTCGGAATTGAAAAAAAGAGGTTGCTAGTTTTTTTAGATTTTTTTGGAATTGAAAATTGAAAGAGGATAGGACTTTCACCATTCATCCATTATTTCCCCCTCTTAAGATTAAGAGGGGGTCAGGGGGAGTTGTGAAAAGGTTGGAAGATTGTAAAAAGTTAGAATTCTGCAATATCCTTGCTCTTCACAACTCCTCCCGACCTCCTCTTAATCTTAAGAGGAGGAGCTTTATTTAAAACGCGAAAGTCCTAGAAGGGTGAAAAATTCCACTACCGAGAAGTAAAAAATTTTTATCTCCATGAAATTTCGGTGTTCAATGCTGAATTTTCATGGTACAAAAAAACATGATCTCTCGGGAAAGCGAAATCCAATCGATTTCAAAACTCTTCAAAAGCCATTCCATTGTCGGTTTATTGGGCCCGCGACAGTGCGGAAAGACAACTTTGGCGAAGCAATATCTCCGTTTTTTAGAAAAACAGCGTAAAACCGAATTCCACCTCTTTGATTTAGAAGATCCGACCGACCTCTCGAAACTAGAGTCTCCCAAGCTCGCCTTAGAAAATTTAAAAGGATTAGTCATCATCGATGAAGTGCAAAAAAGACCCGATCTCTTCCCGATTTTAAGGGTTTTGGCCGATCGATCCCCGAAAAAAACCCGCTTTCTAATTTTGGGAAGCGCCTCTCGGGAACTGATCCGACAAAGCTCTGAATCACTCGCAGGACGAATCGCCTATCTTGAGCTCACCCCTTTTTCTTTAAATGAGGTGCATGAAACGAAAAAACTCTGGCTACGGGGAGGATTTCCCCCTTCTTATCTTGCAAAAACCTTAGAAAATTCCACCGACTGGCGAAAAGCTTTTATCACCACTTATCTGGAGCGGGATATTCCGGCCTTGGGAATTCAGATTCCTCCTGTCCAGCTAAGAAAATTTTGGCTGATGCTTTCCCACTATCATGGGCAGATCTTCAACCATTCCGAACTCGCCCGATCGATGGATGTCGCCGACACTACGATCAAGAGATATTTAGAGGTGCTCGTCGGAACCTTCATGATTCGAACGCTTCAACCCTGGTTTGAAAATATGAAAAAAAGACAGGTTAAAGCCCCCAAAATTTATTTCCGGGACTCTGGAATTTTCCATACTCTGCTCGGAATTGAACAAGAAAAAGAGCTTTATCATCATCCTAAGCTGGGCGCTTCGTGGGAAGGATTCGCCTTAGAAACCGTCATTCGACTCTATAAAGCGACCCCCGAAGAATCTTACTTTTGGGCAACTCACAATCAGGCGGAACTTGATCTCCTGATATTGAAAGGGACTAAACGTCATGGTTTTGAATTCAAATATACCGATTCCCCCACCGTTACTAAATCGATGCGAATTGCCGAAGAAGATTTAAAACTAGATTCGCTTACTCTTGTGTATCCCGGAAAAGAGAGCTTTCCGCTCGATAAGAAAATTCAGGTAGTTGGGTTGGAAAAAGTGGAAACGTTGGAAAAACTGATAAAAAAATGACGCGCTTTGAAAATTTTATGACGCAGGTTTGACGCAAGAGAAGTTTATTTACTTTGTGCCACAGCAGCTGGATCAGCGCATTCATCTAATTTATTATAACAGTCCATAAGGCCTACGAAACTTGCACTCCAGTTATCTTTAATGCTCTTCTTGATAAGACCCAAAACGGTTTGACAGGATTCAGGTTTATCTTTGCTAATTTGCCCATAGCGTTCAATAGCAGCTTGAGATCTTGGAATAAGTCCAGGAAGTTCGGCGAATAATACTATTAACCCGTTTGCACCATCTGGAGTGTAGCCTCCTTCATCAGGAGAAAGGAATTTATAAGTTTTATCGCTCGCCCATTTTACTTGATCGCATATTTTATCTCCCTGTTTGGACCCCTCTTCAAAAATTCTTGCCATCAACACTGATTTGGCAAAAACAAGCTCCATATAAGCTCGTTGTCTTTCGCTCCCTTGCTTGAGCCTCGATGCAATGTCCCGTGAATAAGAAGCTATCTCATCTGGTCTGAGTCCCCCTAAGGCAGGTTCAATTTGGCTTTGAATCTTCGATTGATTAGGTTTTTTTATTCCTAAACCATCAAAGATCGCCTTGGCCATATTTCTATAATCTCTTGCATTCAATTTTTCGGTCATAAAAACTCCTGATTATTTAATTTCCTCTAATGTCACCCTTTTAGGAAGCGACGTGGGAGCTGGATAATTAGGGCCAGAGCCGGGAACAGCAAGCTGCGGATTAGGCACATCTGTAGATTGCTCCCCTTTTATCTTAAACTTTCTCTCTTTGCCACCGATAAGCAGGGTCACTTCATTTCCCTTGCGCTCTTTTACTGTCACAAAGACAGCGGTTCCTTTTCTAGGCTGATAAGTAAAAATGGCTCCGGATACCAACTGCTTATCACGAGTCACCAACAGATCACCATCTCCACGCACCGATGCATAACTTGTATTTTTCTTTGGAGCAGCTCCCTTCGGTGGGGCTGGGCGATCCGCAACGGCCCCTCCCGGCCTTGGCCCACCTCCTGGTGCTGTTGGGCGTCTCGCTTCTTGAGGGGGAGGGGCCACTGGTGCCTCTCCTGGGCCGGCTCCACCTGGCGATTGTTGTGGTGCCGGACGCCTCGGGCCACCTCCTGGTGCTGTTATCCGCGGAGGAGCTGGAGCGGGAGGTAGGGGTCTTGAAACAACATTACCAACCTGTCCTGCTGCAGGATCAGTCACTGTTCCTACTGTTCTTCCATCGGCAGTTCTTTGTAAGCGAACCTCTCCTGCCCCTGCTCCTCCCGGGCGTATTTCTTGTGGATGAACAATTTGAGTTCCAACCGCCGCTGTCTGTCCAGCTCTTACTACTATTTTTCCAGTAACGTCGGGAGTAACTACAACACCTCCTACCCGAATAGTCCCTTGATAACCTGGAGGTGGCAACAAAACCAATTCTCCACTATTAAATTTTTGAACCCTCACGTTTCCGACGTTACCAGTTCCGACTACTTTCGTTGACCCTGGAGATAATTCAACGGGAGGTACAAAGGTAGGATTACGGGCAGGAGTACTACCCCCTCCCGGAATTCCCCTCACATTATCTGGTTCTCCCCCTCCTTGTCCTGCTGGGCGCGCTGGAACTCTCAATGGATTTGTAGGAGCCTGTCGATCAACCGGCGGCACTGGAGCTGCAGGCGCTCCTCCCTGGCCCTGCAGAACACGGAGTGGCACCGGAGCCGCAGCTGCAGCACTTGGCTCGCCTACTGGGCCTTGAGCTCCCGCTTGTCCACCCTGCATCGCTCGAACTGTACCCGGCCGCGTCGGTGCCTTCCCACCCTTAGCTCCGGGTAACTCAAGCAGTTTGCCGCGCTGAGGCTCTGGCCTTGCTGGGGGTGCAGCGGGAGGAGACGCGCCGGGCGATTTCGGAGGAGCGCTCGGTCCCCCTCCACTTGGAGAAGCTGGAGGCGGCCCACCTCTACCTGGAGGGGGCGTTGGCCCAGGAAGATCGCCGGTAACGGATTTACCGTCATTTTTTATATTTTTGCACCCCAACTTTTTCAACATTCCTTCTAACGCAGCACCCT
The DNA here is from genome assembly GCA_964609335.1 of uncultured Pseudomonadota bacterium. Taxonomy (GTDB): domain Bacteria; phylum UBA10199; class UBA10199; order JADFYH01; family JADFYH01; genus CAZSRQ01. The sequence goes on along the minus strand of CAZSRQ010000003.1, from coordinate 2,445 downwards.
CTTCACGATTGATATCCGCTCTTACTTTTCTAACAGAAACTCCTAGATTATTTTGAGCATGACGAAGCCCTGCGTTCAAAAGATCCTGTCCATGCCCCTCTCTTCTGTGTGCGCGAGGAACATTGATATATTCAAGCGTTAAAGTACCGGTCTTTCGATCGATATGAAAATTGGTATTGGCTCCAACTCCTGGCTTTCCTAGATAAAAGAAATCCCCTTTTGAGTTCGGCCCCAAATGTATTCCTGGAGCATGTGAGCCAAGAGGGTTGCCATAACCAACCCCACCAGAGCCAGAAGACCCGCCTGTTCCTTTTCCACCGCCCCCAGGACCGCTGGGAGGTTTACTTCCTCCTCCGGGAGGAGTTCCTGCACCGCCTGAGCCTCCTCCGGGAGGTTTAGAAGAACCGCCGGAACCACTGCCTCCTGAAGGTGGTGGTGGTAGCGTTGGAGGTTTTCCAGCTCCCCCGGCTCCCGCAGTCGCTGGCGTAGAACCATTACAATCCGGTACCACTGCCACCGCAGAATTTTTTCGGTTGATTTCTACCGTAATGGGCTTATCGTTTCCTGCTTTCACAGTCACCGTTGCTTTTCCCTGGTCGTCTTTAGCGGCCTCGACTTTTACAGGAACCGTTCTCGTTTCGACTTTCCCATCTTTCGTTTTTACCTGAATCGCCAGCTGAGCCTCATCTCCCGGTTTAGGAGTTTGACCTCGTTTGAGAGGTCGAAGCATTAAACCAAACTCCTGGACTTGATCGCCCGGCTTAAGAGCTCTTTGAACCGCTCCGCCGATCACTTTCCCCAGCTCTTTCATGGCGTAGCCAGCGGTGCCACCGACTACTCCGGCAAGAGCGCCCGTCACCATCATCCAGTTCGCTTCAGGATGACCGACTGATTGATAAGCGATTCCGTTAAAAATCGTCCCTTTCAACGCTTCAAAAACAATATGATCGCGAAGCCCAGCGGTCGCGCCCAACACTCTACCGGCGGGGATTAATCCTTCAAGCATACTCACGATTACATGCGCTTTTCTCTCGACGACCGCTTCTTGAGAGCCTGCCCCCACGTCGTAGTAAGCTTGGGCTCGATCTAGCCCTGCAAGCGCCTCACGGCGATCCATGCCGACCAACACCGCTTGCCCCCCCCTAATCGCCAACTGCCCCCCTTTACCGAGCGGGCCCAAGGCGGAAGAGAGCGCGAAAATCGCCGCCGCCTTCTGGAATCGCCTCACTTGATCTTCAATTTTATAATCTCTCATCCCCCGAGCGATGGCGCGCGCAACCATGTTGTCTTGCTCAAGCTTCACCCCTTTGCAGTCTTCAAATGCTTTTGTGATGATTTCGGTGATCGTTTCTTGATTCAAGAATCCGAGAAGTTCGAAAAGATCTTTATCATCGTATTTTAAAGGATTGCCAAGCACATCAACCGTCAAATCATTCTCCGCCCCTTCGTATCCGGCGTATTGCGCAAGCAGGTTGCCATGCATACTGCGGAGCGCAGCTTCCTCGGCAGACACGTATTCACAAGAGGATAAAGCGCCCAAGCTTCTTCCAATCCCGCCAAAAACTGGTCCTCTTAACGCCGGAAAAACTTGATTGAGATCGGCACTATCAATACGCAATCCGGTCAATCGCTCCCTCACCATCATCAACCGAGCCCCCGGCACGGCAGAATTTCTTCCCCACTGGTTCGACTCGTCTTTGACCCCTCGCATCCATATTTTAAACGCTTGAAACCCGAGCTCGCGATCGGGCGGGAAAATTCCGATCTCCCAAAGCGCTTTCCTCTTCGCCGCCAATTTCTCCTTCACCACCTCGCGAGCCTTGGCGTAAACCGTTTTGCGAATTTGATCATCGAGGCCAATCTGCGTCATTTTATCTTTTATTTTTTCTAAATAAGCAGGATCTCCCGTTTGTAACACTTTTCTCAAACCCTCAGCTACCTCATAACAATCTTTTTCTGTGGGGGGAGGAGTTGGCACTTGAGAAACAGGCTTCGCCGGAGGAGCTGATGGAGGAGGCTTAGGAGGCTCAACCGGCGGTTTCTGTGGTGGTGCTGTTCTCGGCGGTGCTTTAGGTGTTTCAGTTTTTTTCACAGGCGGTGGAGGAACTGTTTCAGCTTTCGCACAGATTTGCTCCAGGCTGGCAACTTTATTTCTCGCATCCCAATAAATCGACATCACCGGATCTGAATACTCGCGTTGCAATCCATTCAATCCACCCAAATCTTTGTAGGCTTGATCAATCTGATTGACTCTTTCTATGATCTTATCTTTCAACCGGACAAGCTCAGCAAGTTTTTGAGCTGCCTCTTCTTGAGAATGTTGCTTGCCGCAAAGTCGGCTCAACTCTTCATAAGCCGCATCAAACTCTCTTTTCATTTTCTGAAGTTCACTAATATCCCACTGAAATGGTTTTTTATTTTCCGGAGGAACCTCTTGAGTATGAT
>CAZSRQ010000002.1:0-47456 GCA_964609335.1 uncultured Pseudomonadota bacterium | reverse complement strand
CTCGCCTCGAAAGCGAGTATACCTTAACGGGTATCGCGGGTTCGAATCCCGCCCTCTCCGTTTTAGTGATCATTACGAAATCATTCATTTTGTAATTATTATTCCTGCCGATTTTAATCAGTCATCTTCATAAGATCGAAGTCTAGAGCATCTTTCATAACGTCCAATAATACGCAACTTTCCTGCAATTTTACCGATATTTAAGAAGTTATTTTTTTAAATCATGATGAAACATTCAATACAACTTAATGACTCTTATAAAATAAAGGGAGATTTTTCAGATCAATTAGAAAGAAGAGTAAGAATTTTAGAATCGGGAATCTCTACGGTAGAAGAAATCCAAGAAAATAGGGGATGGTTTCATAAAGTTTCTGATTTTTTCTTCGGTCCCAGTGAACCTGAATTGTATCTTGCCCAAGCAAAATATTATCTTCGTCAGTCGAGACAGTTTTTAAAGATTGGGTATTTTAAAGAATCTTACCGATTGCTTCAAAAGAGTGCCGAGACATTTCGAGAATATCATCAGGAGTTTGGAACCTATCTCATCGAATCGGCAAGTTATGAATCAAAAATCGCTTTTGGAATAAAATGCGCATCTACGGTTGGTGCTCTATTGCTCACAGCGGTAGTGTTTTCTCCTTTGCTTCCTTATCTCCCTTTTGCAATTGAATTAGCAGTGAGCGGCGGAGCTTTGGGTGCTGTTAAAGCGGGTGTAGGGCTTATTGCGGGTGGGATTGCTGTTTATTCTTCTGCTTCCTTGATCGGAAGAGGACTCACTCCCGGAGAAAAAATTTTAGATATTCCACAATTCCATAAAGATATGCGAGTGGGTGCTTTTATTGGACTCGGAAGTTTCTTAGCCCCTTTTGCAGGAGTGGCCGGAGGAGGTTTGGCAAGCGGAACGGAAGGCGCCACTCGATTCTTTCTTCAAAATCTTCCGATGGCTGGAACTGCTGCGACTCTTTCTGCCACTCGCGTCTATTCTGAAGAACGAGATCTGAAGAAAGCCGTTTTGGTAGCAGGTGTGAGCGTTGCGGCAAGTTATGCAGCTCCGGCGATTATTTTAGGGGAGAATCGATTGAGATTTTTGAATCGTCCAGAATCTGTAAGAACAGAAACCCCTCCAGTTCAAATTTCTTCTAATCCTCTAAAAAATCCTTCACCCGCGAATGATAATGATCAAGTAGTTCCAGCAAATGATAATGCTTATACTTTAGGAGATCCTTTAGTAGGCAGACCTTTTTCTTCATTGCCGATAATGAGAGAAGCCGCTTCTTTTAATGTTCCTTATCAAGGAGGAAGTGCCGCGCCGCAATTGCAACCTACTTTCTATCAAACTCCTTTAGTGAATTCTTCGTTAAGACCGAATCTCAATTTAGTCCCATCTCCAATGCAACCTGCTCCTGAAAATCTCATCGACTTACGAGCGAGGGATTTATTGACGATGCCGGTGTTATCTCAAGAATGGATTTCTCTTTGGGATGTTCAGCAAAACCGAGTGAAGAACGCGGCAGATCTCCAAAGAGAAAAATGGATGGAAAAGCTGTTCGAGACGAATCTTCCTAATCTCTTAGATATTCAGATGTCGCATGTTCCCGAAGCTTTGGAATCTGCTGCTGATCTATCCTCAAAAGATTCCGAGAAAATTGAGCGAGCGATGAAGAAGATTCAAGAGGTCGCTCAAGCGATAGAAACAGATCCTCTTCAGTTAACATCTGGAACGATTGATCAACTGGTTGAACTTTCCCTTGAAACGAGAAGTGAACGTGTATTGCGAGGAATGTATGCGATTCTCAACGCATTAGTCCAACAACCAGAAAGATCAGAGCTTGTTGGGGAAATGACTCTTTTGAGACTTCTCGATAAAAGTTTTCATTATTTTCCTCTTACTGGAGAGACCGATCAAGAATCTTATTTAAATGTCACTTTTTCGATTCAGTTAGTAGAATTGTTAAAACAAGTTTTGACGAATCCAAATATAAGATCGGTTCAATTTTGTGATTCAGTTCTAAAAAAGTTTTTCGCTCAACAAGCTTGGCTTCTCTATGGGCCGGTTTGGTTAGTTCATCCTGCATTAGGAATAATTCATTCCATTGAACAAAAATTTCCTCATTTGTTACAACCTTCGATGATCGGAGAATTAGTTGCGGTAATTCTCTGGAGTTGCGAACGAAAAGATAGAGCGATGGTTGCAACTATTCTTCGGGAGTTACAACCTTCTTATATTCAGCGCGAAGTATTAGAATATTTGATTCAATATACTCCGCAGGGAGAAGTTCAGGTTTCAAGAGAAGTTTTAAAATATCTTGTTCGACAAGAATGGTTTAGGGGGATTCTTACTTTGACTCTTCTCGAGTTTAGGGATGGAGGAAGAACTTACTCGCCGATTACACGATTTATGAGAGATTATGTAACCGCTCCTATTTCCTCTGAAGATCCTATTGTTTTAGAAGATTTTTCTTATTCGACTCAAAAGGTTAATTTGAATGATTTTCTTCGTGCTCATGCTGCTGAAGTTGAATCTCCTAAACCTTTAGGGCGGAGTGTTATTTACAAAATCGCAGGTGAAAAAAATCTGCTCGTCTTGAAATATTTGAATCCGGATCAAGATCCAAAAGATTCGATTCGAGAATTGCTCTATCAACAGCGAATGAATGCAGAACCAGAATTAGGAGTTTATTTACCAGAACCGATTTTGGGTCATCGTCAAATGCCGACTCTGTGGGAGTTTGAAGGAGGAAAAAAAGCAATTGCTTTTATTATTTCTTCTCAAAGCCAATACTATCGTTATTTTGAGGATCCCTCCCTCACTTTTTCAGAATTTTCTGCTTCTCTGAAAAGTGGAATGCAAACGCTCTTTCGATTGGCAAAACGGGATGTTTATCATACCTCGCTTGCTCCTCTATTTCATAATAGTGTGAGTAGTAATCGTTTTCGGCAAGATCAAGATCGAGGAATGTTTCTAGTCGGAATCGATTTTGTCGAAAAAGATGCTTTTGGAATGGGAAATTTAGATAATTATGAAGCAGCGTTTAGTTTGGGTAATGTAGGCGTGAGTGGGCCAAGAGATGCAGAACATTGGGCAAGATTTAGAGAAATTGTTCAAAATGTTCCAAAGTGGATGTTTGGATATCAATCGTTGTTGAATCGATCGAATGCAGAAGCACTTCTACAAACCGTTTTATTTGGAAATTATTATTTTTTTGCCATGCATCAGGTGGGATTAAGAATGAAGCGTGAGAGTGAAAAAGATTCTTCTCAAAGTCTGGTTCAACATTCGAAAGATGATCAATGGCTTAAACCGTATGCCGATCTTTTATTAGACATTTACTCTACTGGATATAGTGAAACAAAAAAAATTCCCATCGAAGAAGCTCAAATCATTATGAGACGTCGTGTCGACTGGTTGCGCTTTGCCCGAGCACTTGTTTTTAATATGACCAATGCATACGTTCCATATGTTCAAGAGGGTGCTAATCCTGCCCTGTTTCCCACTAATATTTATCCTGAGACTGTTTTTATCCCCAGGTTTGGTCCTTATAGAACTAACCGATTTAATTCTATACGTGGATTTTTAGGAACTGATTTGAACCAGGCTTTAGGAACAGTCAATGGTCCCTTTCAACTTAAAGAACCTTTCGAAACCGCATGGCTTGCCACGATTTTAGATCCAGATGATCCTTAAACATTAGATCCCAAAATTACCCCTTCTTTTTTAAATTCCTTCAACGTTTTCTCTCCATTTTTGATAACCATTTTTGGATCCGGATGTTTAATCTCCTCTGAAATCCTTGATAGAGCTTCTTCTCCTGTCATGCCAGAATTCAGGATCAAATCAATTAATCTTGCGCTCACCGGATTTAAAACAATAAACCGAACCTGATCTTTCGCATTTCTGAAAAGAAGATAATAGAAAGGTTTTTTTGACGGTTTTTTTGGTTGTAGCGTCGGACCAATTTGGTGAACCGGATAAAAATAACTTAATAAAGTCGCGGTCGGTGTAAAGATCGGGCGACTTTCCAAAAGATTTCCCTTTGGATTGAAATTTTTTTCACTCATTTCTTTTGTCGAAAGATAAAGCGCAAGCTCCATCCATTCATAATGGGCGAGTGAAATCATGAAAGGGGGATCCTCTTTTTTCTCTTCTCTTTCCTGTTGCAGATATTCGATAAACTCATCCGGAATTTGGCGATAGAAAGGGGTTTGGCAGGAATGCTCCATCATGAAATCCCGAACCAGTTTTTCCCATTTTCTGGTTTTCAATATTTTTTTGAGAACCGGAAAGCAGCCGGAAAGAACATCTTCAAAGCCTGTGAAGACAAGATCGGTGTAAACATTCATCCGTTTTGCATTCGTATTTTCAGGTCGAGGGTTTTTTTTGGGATGACGAAGATGTTTGGTAAATTGAACCTGAAATTTCTTAAAGGTTGGAAGTGAATTATACTTCGCAAACTCTTCGAGTTTGCTGCGCGTCTCGAATCCTCGGGAGTTTCTCTCTGAACTCTTCTCCATATGAATTTCTCACTTTCTCTTGAATCTGATGAATCTGTTTCACTTCGAGCAGTAGCTCTTTGAGCGGAGGAATATTAAAATCCCGTTCGAGCAAAGTCGGAAAAATTCCATGAATGCTGTAAGTTTCTTCCAACAATTTCCAGACTGGATCTACAATCTCGGCACCATGCGTATCAATAATCAGATCTTTTGTTTCCTGATAATGCCCGGCGATATGCAGATAGCTGATTTTATCGGTCGGTATTTTTTTCAAAAATTCCAGCGGATCAAATCGGTGATTCACACTGTTGACGTAGATATTATTTACATCGAGTAAAAGTTTGCAGTTTCCCTCTTTCAAAACCGTTTGGATAAAATCGATCTCATTCATTTCGGAGACCGAGGGACGGAGATAATACGAAGCATTTTCAATCGCGATCGTTCGTTCCAAAATTTCTTGTGCTTGGCGAATTCTTTTTGAAACATGACGAATCGCCTCTTCGGTAAACGGGATCGGGAAAAGATCGTATAAAAAACCGTCATCGCCGCAGTAACTTAAATGTTCGGAGTAGATTTCAATCTTGTTTTCATCCAGAAAATTTTTCACTTTTTTCAGGAAATCGATTTGGAGCGGAGCGAATCCTCCCAAATTGAGGCTGAGACCGTGGCAGAAGAACGGATAGCGTTCCGTAAAATAACGGAGATCTTTCAATCGTTTTCCACCAATTTCAATCCAGTTTTCAGGGGCAATTTCAAAAAAATGAATCGAAGAAGGTTTTTTGGATTTTAGAGGATCAATCAGCTCTTTTCGAAGACCGATTCCGACAGTAGAATTCATGGGAGTCATCTTAAAAAAATAGGGACGCATGAGAGTGCGTCCCTAAGATTAGTTTTGAGAGTTTATTCTTCTTGTTTTTTCTCTTTTTTCTTTTCTTTTCCACCACTGGTGGTTGTTCCGCATCCACCTTTACCGCATTTTGCTTCTCCCCCTTTTTTGCTTTCTGATTTTACTTCCTCTTTTTTGTCATGACCGCAATGCCCATCTTTATTCTTTCCACATTTTCCATCCTTCATCTCTTTGCCGCACTTTCCATCTTTCATCTCTTTCTTGCTGCAATGGCCATCTTTGTCTTTTCCACATTTTGCATCTTTATCTTTTTTCTTGCTGCATTTTGCCTCTTTGTCTGTTTTGGCATCATCACTTTTTGTGTCTGCCTGGGCGACAAGATATCCATTTTGTAACGGTTTTACCTCGAAAACATTTGAATTTGCTGCGAAGCTTGGGGCTGCTGCCAAGGTGACTGACATGGCTGCACCGATTGCAAAACCAAGATATTTGTTTTTTTCTACCATACGTTTTTCTCCTCCTTAATAAGGATTGAAAGGTTAGTTTTTACTGATCGGGGTTCAAGATTTTGAACCCCTAAAAAATTTGTTTATTTTGATTTGCTGAATAAACGATCCATCGAAAGAGCTCCTGATCCTGTTTCAAACAGGGCAATACAGGTTGCGAGTAGAACCAGTGGATAATAAGGATCTTCTTTATCCGCCGTAAAAATTGCAACGATCATCGTCATGGAAAAAGGGATCACGGCAAGTCGTGTGAAAAGACCTAAAAGGAGTGCCGCTCCTCCCAAAAACTCTGTCGTTCCCACCAGGTAAGCATTCCAATGAGGATAGGGAATTCCCAAATCCTGGAAGAATTTTGTGGCAGCCTCGATTCCAAATCCGCCGAACCAGCCGAAAAGTTTGCCAGATCCTGCCTTGAAAAAAATCACTCCGACGACAATTCGGGCAAGGGTCACTCCTAAGCCGGCGTTTGTATAAACGATTTTTTTGATTAAATTTTTCATACTTTCTCCTTGTCTTTGATTATGAATATGCGGATCGTCCTCAATCTAGTTAGATGCAGCTTGTTTTAAAAAGTTACAAAAACTATCAGAGAAAGTGATAAAAAATTTATGATGATTTTGGCTGTTTAGTTTAACGAAGTTAATTTATTATCATAACCTATGAAATTGTAGAAGAAATTGTTTTCATAAAACACACGATTAGAAATGCTTCGTTTATTCCTAAAACTAGAAAAAGAAATTTTTTCCTCCTTTCCGGATCTTTCTCTGACAGAAAAAGAGCTGGTTCGCGCTTTGATTGAAAAAAAGGAGTCGGCTTATCGAGAGCTGATCGTTGCCTGGTCTGAAAAGCTTTATCAGCTGATTTTCCGTTTTTTGCGTCGGGCGGAAGAAGCCCAGGAGGTTTTACAGGAAACCTTTAAAAAAGTTTTTGAGAATATCAAAAACTTCAAGGGGGAGTCGAAACTCCAAACCTGGCTTTACCGGATTGCGACAAATGAAGCACTCATGAGAATCCGCTTCAATCGGAGTAGAACGATTGCCTGGGAAGATTTTACCCCGCATTATCAGGATGAGGTGATCATCGACAAGATTCCGGACTGGTCCAATCTCCCGGACAAAAAATTGATGGAAGAAGAGGGGGAAAGATTTGTCCAGGATTGTTTGAATGAACTTTCGGAAGAATATCGATTGGCGTATCTTTTAAAGGATATCGAAGAACTTTCCGAAAATGAAGTGGTTGAGATTTTAAATATTTCGAAGTCGACGATGAAAATTCGGGTTCATCGGGCGCGACTTTTTTTAAGAGAAAAAATCCAGAAAAAATATGTCACTCAGAACCAAAATTGATCGATTGCTTTTTAAGGTAATCAAAGTTCCGACCTGCCAACAGCTCGAGACGCTCTGTTATGATTTTCTCGAGGAAAATCTGGAGAAAAAAACGGTTCGTGCGATTGAAAGACATTTGAAGATTTGTCCGAATTGTCTTCGATTTGTCGAATCTTATCGCCGAATGAAACAGCTGAAAGAAACATTTGCTCCACCTGCACTCGATCCAGAGTTCAAGAATAAGATGTTGGAGTTTTTTATCGCGAACAGATAACTTCTGACTCGCTAATCAATAGATCTCTTGCGTAAATCATCCAAAATGACCCTTCGACCCGCTTCGCGAAAGCTTCAGCGAGGCGAGCAAGCTCAGGGTGTCCCAATTGGGTAAAAGCGGGACATGGTGAGCGTAGTCGAACCATCAATTTGGATTTACGCAAGAGATCTAATTTTAGAAATAGTGACAGTGGCACGACAATGAGAGCAGAGATCGCTCAAAGGCCATTGATCGCTACTTCGCACAATCGGCAAAAAAGATTCGCATTTTGGACAGATCAATTCTCCTCCTAATACAACGCTTTTGGTTTGAGAGACAAAAGCGGCAACGATAATTCCGACCAAGAAAAGAAGTGGAACCAGAATAAAATGAACATCGGAATAGAATAAATCAAGCAACTAATTTGATGAGAATCCGATAAAAAATAAGAGTTAAATTTTTTATTTAAATAAGGAGAATCTATGTCCATTAGTAATTCCAATATTTCATCTTCACCCGTTGTAAAATCACCAGAGCCTTCATTCTTCGATAAATGGGGGTCGGTTGCAAAGCAGGCGGTTAAAACCGTTCGTGAGGATGTGGCCAATATCACTTGGGAAGATGCTTTCTCTTCTCTGACTCTGACAGGAATTTCTCAATGGGCAGCCCCTTATATCAGAAACAACATTTTCACTCCGCCAGGGAATTCACCCTTAGAACGTGTTTTTTGTCAGTCAACAACCGGAAATGATGAAGTGGTAAAACTTCCCAAAGAGGTTCAGGAGTATGTTTTAGTTGAACAAAATGAATCTTATCCTCCTGGAGCTGCTCTGATTACAGGTGCTTCTTATACTTACCGCGCGACCACAGAAGATTCAGTTCTTGTGAGAAATTTGGGAGGGATATTTTCTCCTCGTCGACAAGAATTATCGGGCTCATTCACAAGAGTAACCAAAGAGGAAACTTTTGTAACGTATAGAGCTTTTGCCGATCAGTCGGGTGCGACTGCGGCACGATGTACAACCACCATCACCCAGGTTTCAGAAGAGATTTCTGTTGGACAAATTTCTATAAGTGAGGTCGCTGACCCCAAAAGCAGCACCCGTTGTGTCGTGATTGATTCTACAAAATAGATTTTACCGATTGAAAAATAAATGCCTGATAGGTTTTGTCTAAAAAACCGCTTAAAATTTTTTAAGCGGTTTTTTTATTTCCAAAATCAAACCATTGATTTACTAGACTTAAAACGCGTATAAGAGGGGACGATATTTCAAGAAACCATTGAATTTAATAAAGATTCATATGAATTCATCTGATAACAACCTGACATCCAAAGAGTTTTTAAAAGCGATTTTAATCGATCGATTTGTTCCTCTTTCTATTGAATCTGAGAAGATCGGCCAAAGAATTGAGACACTTTCAAAACTTCTCGATTTTCTTTTGACGATTCATTTGACGGTTCCACCGACAGAAAAAGAGGTTTCTCTCAAAAGCTCTGAAATTATCTCCAAAGTTGTTTTGGCGTTTGAAACCTTGCAGAAACAGCAGAATTTCGAAGAGGCGAAAACCCGTTATTTAAAGGCACTCGATCTCTTGATCGATGGAATCAAGCTCGATCGGGGAGATGAAAAGAAATGGCCATCCCTCAACCCCGATCAAAAAGCGATTCGTCTCCTCACCAATTATTTTTCAGATTCACCGGTCCGGTTTCTTTATGAAAAAGAGTTCCGCTCTTTTCATGCGGTGATGCATCTTTCGTTGGCGAGAGATTATTTGAGGCAGAATCTTTTGTCGCAAAGTGAACAGGAAACGATCTTTGCGCAGGAAGAGATCCGGCATATCGCCGGGCTTTGCCTGAAAATCGAACTGGCTGAAATTCGGGAAGAGGCTGAAACGATTAGCCAGACAAGCAATCGGCCTGAAAGGGAAGTGACTCTGGAGATTTTTGACCGGATTCTCTCATCGAGTCAGGAAGAGGTAGTGCAATTTTTGGGGAGGCTGGATCAGTTTTTGACGAAAGGAAATCCTCCAGAAGATTTTGTTAAAAAGTTTTCCGAAGAAGTGTTTGTTTTCAAAAAAGTTTCCTCCGTTTCCACTCTCGAACAGTTGATCGACTCGGTTCAAAGTCAGCCTCAAAATATTGAAATTAATTTATCTTCGACCTGTTCGATTGACTGGAAACTCTTTTTTCAAAAAATATTTCATATCCCCCACTCTGAAAATCATACCTATTTTAGAATGCCTGATATTGATCGATTTTTGAATTTATCGGTGAAAGATTCGGATGGAAAATTGCTGATTCGATTCGATGAACAAGCACGATTGATTCAAGCTCCAAGTGTTAGTGGTGGTTCTGATCCAACTCTTTTGGATGTTGTAATCATTGGTGCAGGGCCGGGTGGAATGAGTGCTGCTGTGAATTTGGTGAAGTTGGGAGTTTTTAAATATGTGGTTTTAGAACGAACCGCTCCGAATTCCACCGTGCGCGATATCTGGTCGCGCGAAAAAGAGGCGGATACTTTTTATAGCGGCCCACCGGATCCGATCGAGGGATTCGTCGGAATGCAAGATACCACTCGCGCGGTTTTTTTGAACCGGATGAACAGTTTTATCGATTATTTTCATCTGAATATCCAAACCGGAGTTCAGGTGAATGCGATCCGCCGGGAAAAAGATTTTTGGATCTTGGAAACCACTTCTGGCGAATATCGATCGAGAGCCATTTTGATGACCGCGGGTCGTTATGGAAAACCAAAGTTGCTGAAGTGGGAGGAGGCAAATCTTCCGGAGATTCTCCGAAAACGGATTGTTCGTGGAGTCGAGGTCGACCAAATTCGCCACTCTTCGGTTTTGGTGATTGGAGGAGGAAATACCGCCTTTGATAATGTGAAAACTTTGACGGCCAACGGAACAGGAAAAAAGGGAAATCTGGTTTCGATTTCATATCCCCGCAAACCGTTTAATGTTCCTGCCAGCATGCATGCCCATAATAATGATCAGCTGATGCAGTGGGAGACTGAAAATAAAATCAAGATTCTTTGGAATTCGAATCCTGAAAAAGTGGAGCTTTTTGAAGATAAATCTCTGGAAAAAATTGAGCCGCAATTCAAGATCGCTTTTCGCGAAGAGAATCTTTCTCCGCTTCTCTTTGATTATATTGCACCTGCCGTCGGTTGGCAGATTGATAAAGAGATCATGGAAAAAGGGGGTGTGAATTTTATTGAGGGTAAAAACCCCGATGTTGATTCTCAAACAGGTCAAGCGTACGGTTTGAATCCCCAAGGAGAACGCTTTCCTCTCGAAGGATTATGGATTGCCGGGGATTATGCAGTCCAGAAATCTGTCCCGGCGGCACTGGACAGTAATTTTAGAGCCGCTCGGACCATTTTTGGATATTTGAAGAAAAACAGTTGAGATCCGTCTGGCCTTTCGAATATTCCTCTTGAAATATTTCCCGAATCAAGGCTACTTTGGCGACCCCTGATTGGGAAGCCGAGAACTATCCTCTCGATTTAACTGAATGATTGACATGAAAATAAACACAAAAAACCAGGGTTTATACGATTGCCACTATGAGCATGATAGCTGTGGTGTTGGTTTTGTTGCCCATATGAAGGGAAAAAAATCGCATGAGATTGTCGAGCAGGCGGTTTTGATTCTCCACAACCTTGCCCATCGAGGTGCCTCCGGTTCGGAAGTGAATACCGGCGATGGTGCAGGAATTCTGATTCAGCTCCCCCATGAGTTTTTGGCCAAAGAATTCAAGAAATTGAAGATTGATCTCCCTCCGGTTGGACAATACGGGGCCGGAACCGTTTTTCTTTCCCAAGATCAAAAAAATCGTGAACAGGGTGAAAAACTTCTCCGATCGATCGTCGAGCGGGAAGGACAAAAGTTTTTGGGATTCCGGGATGTTCCGGTCAATGAAGCTCCCCTCGGCAAAACCGCCCGAAATGCGATGCCGGTGATCAAACAGTTTATTGTCGCACTCGGTGAAAAAGGGGCAAATCTTCCAGGGCCGGCCGATCAGGCGTTTGAACGGCGTCTTTTTATCATCCGAAAATGTTTTGAAAACGAGATTCGTGCATTGGCGTTATCCGATTGGGACCAGTTTTATATTCCCTCTCTCTCCAGCCGAACCCTGATTTACAAGGGAATGCTCACCTGCGATCAGCTGAATTCCTTCTATCCGGATCTCCACGACGAATCGATGGTTTCTGCCTTGGGACTTGTTCATTCACGGTTCAGCACCAATACTTTTCCCAATTGGGAACTGGCCCATCCGTTCCGATACATTGCGCATAACGGAGAAATCAATACACTCCGCGGAAACATTAACTGGATGCGCGCCAGAGCCGTTCTGTTTGAATCGAAGCTCTTCGGCGATGAGTTGAAAAAAGTTTTGCCAGTGATCCGCGAATTTGGTTCCGACTCCGCCATTTTTGACAATGCGCTGGAGATGTTCGTGATGGCTGGATATCCGCTCCCCCATGCGGCGATGATGATGATTCCAGAAGCCTGGAGCGGCCATGAGACGATGTCACAAGACAAAAAAGATTTTTATGAATATCACGCCTGTTTAATGGAACCGTGGGATGGCCCGGCCTCGATCGTTTTTACCGATGGCCATGAAATCGGCGCGGTGCTTGACCGAAACGGGCTTCGTCCCTCCCGATATTATGTCACCCAAGATGATCTGATTGTGATGGCCTCCGAAGTGGGAGTTCTCGATATTCCGGCTGACCGAATTGTCTCGAAAGGGAGATTACAGCCAGGAAAAATGTTTTTGGTCGATCTCGAAGAAGGTCGAATTATCGGTGATCAGGAGTTGAAAACAAAACTGGTCAGCCAAAAACCGTACGGAAAATGGCTGAAAGAAAATCGGGTCAAACTCGAAGATCTGCCTAAGTCGCCTCACATCCCTGAACCTGATCATAAAACGGTCACCCAACGACAGGTGATGTTTGGTTATACCCAAGAAGATATCAATTTGCTGATGCTTCCGATGGCTGTCAACGGAGAAGAAGCGATCGGCTCGATGGGAACTGATACGCCGCTCGCGGTGCTTTCTCCCAAGTCGCAAAATCTCTTTAATTATTTTCAACAACTCTTTGCACAGGTGACCAATCCTCCTCTCGATGCGATCCGCGAAGAGCTGGTGACTTCCGTCGACACCACCATCGGTGCAGAGCAGAATCTGCTCGAACCGTCTGAAAAAAGTTGTCATCAGATTAAACTGAAAAATCCGATCATTGATAATGATGAGTTGGCTCGATTGAAACTTTTGGAAACAAAACCGTTTAAAGGATTTCAATCAAAAACCATTTCTATTCTTTTTCCCGCTGAATCCGGTTCCAAAGGAATGCAAAAACAGCTCGAATCGGTTTTTGCCCAAGCGACAGCGGCGATTCAAAACGGGTGTAATCTCATTATTCTCTCCGATCGCGGAGTCGATGAGACACATGCTCCGATCCCCAGTTTACTTGCCACTGCCGGGCTTCATCATCATCTGGTTCGCGAAGGAACTCGAACCAAGGTAGGTCTCGTCATCGAAACCGGAGAACCTCGAGAGGTTCATCACTTTGCGCTTCTCGTTGGATATGGAGCTGGCGCGATCAATCCTTATCTTGCTTTTGAAACTTTAGATGATTTGATTCACGAAGGGGTTTTGCAAAAAACCGATCATCGCGATACCGAACTGAAATATATCCGGGCGATCAAAAAAGGGATCGTCAAAGTAATGTCAAAAATGGGGATCTCGACGATTCAAAGTTATCGGGGAGCCCAAATCTTTGAAGCGATCGGATTGAACAGAGAATTTATTGATCGTTATTTTACGCATACTGCAACTCGAATTGAAGGGATTGGTCTCGAAGAAATTTATCAGGAAACCTTGAAACGACATCGACTGGCGTTTCCTCATCGGCGTTCCGGTTCCCTCGAACTCGCTTCTGGCGGACAATATCAATGGCGACGAGATGGAGAGTATCATCTTTTCAATCCTGAAACGGTTGCCAAGCTTCAGGCATCGGTCCGACTCGAAGATTATAACGCCTACAAGCAGTTTGCCCGTTTGGTGAATGATCAGAGCAAGAATTTATGCACGTTCCGTGGATTGTTCGAACTCAAAAAAGGAAAATCGATTTCGATTGATGAAGTCGAGCCGGTGAAAGAGATCGTGAAACGTTTCAAGACCGGTGCGATGTCCTACGGCTCGATCAGCAAAGAGGCGCATGAAACTTTGGCGATTGCGATGAATCGAATCGGCGGAAGATCCAACACCGGCGAAGGGGGCGAGGACCCAGCCCGTTATATCCCGGATCCAAACGGCGATTCTCGCAGCAGTGCGATTAAACAGGTTGCGTCGGGACGATTTGGTGTGACCAGTGAATATTTGGTTCAAGCCGAAGAGATTCAGATCAAGATTGCCCAAGGGGCAAAACCGGGTGAAGGGGGACAACTCCCAGGTCACAAAGTTTATCCCTGGATCGCGAAAGTTCGCTTCTCCACTCCTGGTGTCGGTTTGATATCTCCACCCCCGCATCATGATATCTACTCGATCGAAGATTTGGCGCAGCTGATTTATGATTTGAAAAATTCCAATCCAAAAGCGCGTATTAGTGTGAAGCTGGTCGCTGAAGTTGGTGTTGGAACCGTGGCAGCCGGGGTCGCGAAAGCGCACGCCGATCTGGTCCTCATCTCCGGATACGACGGCGGCACCGGTGCTTCCCCTCAAACCAGCATCAAACATGCCGGAATCCCTTGGGAATTGGGGCTTGCCGAGACTCAACAGGTTTTAGTCCTCAATAATTTAAGAGATCGAATTGTTGTAGAAGCAGATGGCCAAATGAAGACCGGTCGCGATGTCGCGGTTGCGGCACTTCTCGGAGCCGAAGAGTACGGGTTTTCAACCGCTCCTCTCGTGGCAGTTGGTTGTATCATGATGAGAGTTTGTCATTTGAATACCTGTCCCGTTGGCGTTGCGACGCAAGATCCAATCCTCCGAAAGAAATTTGCCGGAACTCCCGAGCATGTCGTGAATTATTTTTTCTTCGTCGCTCAAGAGCTTCGAGAACTCATGGCAGAGCTTGGGTTCAGAACGGTCGATGAAATGATCGGAAGATCCGATCGTCTCGATTTCAATCAGGCGATCGCCCACTGGAAAGCGAAAGGACTCGACTTCTCGGCGATTTTCTATCGCCCAACCGTTGGTCCAGAAGTGGCGATCAAAAAAATTCGTGATCAAGATCATGGCCTCGATGTTGCGCTCGATCGGAAATTGATCAAGCTGGCGAAATCGGCGCTTGAAGAAACCAAAAAAGTTCAGGTCGAAGTCGGTATTTCAAATCGAAACCGAACGGTCGGAACGATGCTCGGAAGTGAAGTTTCCCGCAAATATGGGGCAAAAGGGCTTCCGGAGGATACGATTCAGATCAAATTCAAAGGTTCTGCCGGCCAAAGCTTTGGTGCCTTCGTTCCGAAAGGGATGACCCTAACGCTCGAAGGGGATGCGAACGATTATGTCGGCAAAGGGCTGTCGGGTGGAAAGTTGATTGTCTATCCTCCCCAAGAATCAACTTTTGTCGCTGAAGAAAATATTTTGATCGGAAATGTCGTCCTTTACGGCGCCACCCGTGGAGAGGCCTATTTTAGGGGGATTGCAGGAGAACGTTTCTGCGTCCGAAACAGCGGTGTGAGTGCCGTTGTTGAAGGGGTGGGAGATCATGGTTGCGAATACATGACCGGCGGACGAGTTGTCATTCTTGGAAAAACCGGCCGAAATTTTGCCGCAGGGATGAGCGGCGGGGTTGCCTATATTTACGATCCATCCCAAAACTTTGAACAGAATTGCAATTTGGCGATGGTCGATCTTGAAACAGTGGTCGAAGACGAAGAGATTAATACTCTGCAAATCTTGATTAATAATCATCAAAAATATACCGGCAGCCAACCGGCGGCAAAAATTTTAAGGAATTTTGAAACGGAACTCTCAAACTTTGTGAAAGTGATGCCAAAAGATTACAAAAAGGCGCTCGTCGAGGTCCGCCGTAAAATGCAAGAGCAGGGGATTTCCGAGGAGGCGGCGATGTATGGGTAAAATTACCGGATTTATGGAGATCGCGCGGGATCAATACCCCGAGCGTCCGATCGAAAGCAGGGTTCAGGATTACCGGGAAATCTACGAAGAATTTCCTGCCGAAAAGCTGAAAGCCCAAGGGGCAAGGTGCATGGATTGCGGAATTCCTTTCTGTCATCAAGGTTGTCCCCTGGGAAATTATATCCCCGACTGGAATGATCTCGTTTACAAAGGGAGATGGAAAGAGGCGATTGATCGGCTTCATGCGACGAATAATTTCCCTGAATTCACCGGTCTTCTCTGCCCCGCACCTTGTGAAGGGGCTTGTGTTTTAGGGATTAACGATAAGCCGGTCACGATTAAATACATTGAATTTAATATTATCGAACATGCCTTCAAAGAAGGGTGGGTCGTTTCAGAACCTCCCCAAAAATTGACCGGCAAAAAAGTGGCGGTGATTGGATCGGGTCCCGCGGGTCTCGCTTGTGCCCAACAACTCCGAAGAGTCGGCCATGAAGTGATTGTTTTTGAACGATCCGACCGAATCGGTGGATTGCTTCGATACGGCATTCCCGATTTCAAAATGGTGAAAGAGAGAATCGATCGCCGATTGCAGCAGATGACCGAAGAAGGGGTGGTTTTCAAACCGGGTGTTGAAGTTGGAAAAGATATTTCCATCGAAGAGTTGAAAAGAAATTTTGATGCGATCGCGCTTTGCAATGGGGCGACGCAAGCGAGAGATCTCGATGTTCCAGGACGAGAGCTCAAGGGGATTTACCTCGCGATGGATTATCTGACCCAGCAGAACAGATCGAATGCCGGAGATAAAATAGCCGATCAAATCAATGCCAAAGGGAAAAATGTGGTGATTCTCGGCGGCGGAGATACCGGTGCCGATTGCCTTGGCACTGCAGTTCGTCAGGGGGCAAAATCGATTCATCAATTTGAACTGCTTTCCCGTCCTCCAGAATCCCGTAATCCGAATAATCCATGGCCCGAATGGCCGCTTGTTTTTAGAACTTCTCCGGCGCATGAAGAGGCGGCTCAACAATTATCGCGCGATGTCAGAGATTATTCGATTCTCACCAAAAAACTTTCAGGAGAAAATGGGGTCCTCAAAAAACTTCACACGGTGAAACTGGAGTGGAGTGTAGGTTCGAAAGAAAACCGATCCAAACCCAAAGAGATTCCAGGAACAGAATCAGAAATCGAGGCAGATTTCATTTTTCTCGCGATGGGATTTGTCGGTCCTGAGAAAAAACAGTTTCTTGAGAAACTGAAAGTGAATCTCGATCCACGCGGAAATATTACGGTGGATGAAAATTACATGACCTCTACGAGTGGTGTTTTTGCAGCGGGGGATGTCCACCGAGGTGCTTCGCTGATTGTCTGGGCGATTGCCGAGGGGAGAAAATGTGCCAAAGGAATTGATCTCTTTTTGATGGGAGAGACAGAGTTGGTTTGAAAAATGTGTGATTTTATTCACTGTCATCCCATGCTGCGATCTTGTCTCGCGGCAGGCGGGCAGGAATCTCCCTCATCGAACAGATGTGAAATAGTAAACCTTTCCAAAAACCGAAAAACTTTTTGACACCTCTCCAACCGTTCTGTTAATCTTCAAAAGATGTCTTTCAAAAAAATAATTTTCTTAACCTCGCTTTTTTCTTTGGTTTTTTCCTCACCTGACTCGAAAAGCCAGGATTATTACGACATTATCGGTAATCAACCGGCAACTGCCCAAAAAACCGCTTCGACTTCGAATCTGAATTCAGATGCAGACTCCAATCCTTCACCCCAAGAGAAAGTGAAAGAGTCGAATATTTCAAATATAAAACCAGTAGAAGTTCCTTTTGAAGATCCGCATGTTTCGATTGTAGGTTGGGATGGTAGAGTTCCATTAAAATATCTATTATCAACAATTCAAGAAGGGGTCACTGATCAGCTGACGATTCTTCGACTTTTTTCAGCCCCCAATATTATTACCCGTTCTGATCAGGAAAAAGAGATTTGGGTTTATCACTGGATTTGGTCTTACAATAATACCAAAAACCCTGACACCACTTTAATCTTGATGGATCATCAAGGGTTAAGATTAAAAAATAATAAAAAACCTGTTTCTCTCTCGCTGGTTTTCAATGATAAAAATGTGGTTGAATCATACTCTTTAAAACTTTTAAAAGTCAGACGCGATGCATTTTATGAGCATTAATTTTCTCCCATCTTTTTAATCATTTTCTGGTTTATTAAAGTTTGATAGCGGTAAGCATCATCCTCTTAATTTTAATTGAGATATAATTTTTGAAAGGAGTCTGCCTTGTATAAAAAAATCATTTTTTTGAGTCAGATGTTTTTATTAGTTCTTCTCTCCTCATTTTCTCTTCAGGCAGGCGGGAAACCGACTAATCCCGTTGATCCGCAAACAGCCATTTCACTCAAGCAATACATGTCAAAATTCGGAACTTTAATGGCTGGGGTGGAGATTTTAAGAATCAAGGAAAAACAACAGATCGATTGGGATACGATTGAAATTACCTTGAATGAAATGACAAAAACGCTGAATGATATGCAGTTGGCCGATAAAACCGGTGTCTACAAAGCTTATACAGAGCTGCTGAGCGGTCAGTTAAGTGATCTCAAAAAACAGAGTCAGGAAAAAAACAAGAAAATTTATGACAGCTTCGGAAAGTTGAGCCATACCTGTTTTGGCTGTCATGCGGCGCATCGCCCCGCCGATTTTCTGGTTCCAAAACCGAAAAGCACCGCGACGGTTCAATGAGTTTATCCAATCTCTATTTTTTTGAAGTAGAGTCTTGGGAAAAAGAGATTATTAAAAGAGATTTTTCCAAGTCGCACTGTCTCCTTTTTGAAGGTCACATTCAGGATTATCCAATCGAGAAAATTCAGGATTGTGAAATTCTTTCGTCGTTTGTTTTTTCCTCTCTGGATCAGTCACTTCTTGAAAAACTATCCAAACTGAAAATGATTGCGACCCGTTCAACCGGCGTTGATCATGTCGATCTCGATTTTTGCAAAAGGAAAAATATTCATGTCGCCAACGTTCCACTCTACGGTGAGAAAACGGTCGCCGAGCATACGTTCGCCCTTCTTCTCGC
The DNA here is from genome assembly GCA_964609335.1 of uncultured Pseudomonadota bacterium. Taxonomy (GTDB): domain Bacteria; phylum UBA10199; class UBA10199; order JADFYH01; family JADFYH01; genus CAZSRQ01. The sequence continues at coordinate 28,844 of CAZSRQ010000002.1, read as the reverse complement.
ACTCACTCGAAAATTAATTTCATCGGTTGAAAGAACCCGATCCGGCTCTTTTTCCTTGGATGGACTTTGTGGAGAAGATCTCAACCAGAAAACGATCGGAATTATCGGAACCGGAAATATCGGCCAACAGGTCGCCAAAATTGCGAATGCATTTGAAATGAAGATTCTGGCTCATGATATTCGGCCGAATTTAACGCTAGTTCAGAAATTTGGCGTTCAATATGTTTCTTTCAAAGAGCTTCTCAAACATTCGGATATTATTACGTTGCATGTTCCCGCCAACGACTCGACCTATCATTTGATCAACCAATCCCATTTACCAAATATTAAAAAAGGGGCAATTCTCATCAATACAGCCCGAGGTTCCGTGGTTGAAACGGAAGCATTAGTGAAAGGATTATCCGAAAAAATTTTTTCAGGATTAGGGCTCGATGTTCTGGAGCAAGAGCCGAAGATTCGGGAAGAACGAGAACTTCTCAGCACCCTTTTTCAGGGGGATCTGAAAACGGTGACCACTACGTTGGCGAACGAGTTTCTATTGCATCATCACGAAAATGTGATCATTACGCCTCATAACGGATTTAATACCAAACAGGCACTTGAGAGAATTTTGAAAACGACTCTTGAGAATATCAAAGAGTTCTTGGAAAATGGAAAAAGATTTAATTCAGTTATTTCTTAATCTTTGCTGGTCAATTCTCCGCTCAGAATGACAACGCCTTTAATTATGCGAAAATTTTTTCAAAAAGAATCTCTCAAACTCAAATCTGCTTTTTATCATCCCTCTTTTGTCTATTTGATCGTGATTGGGAACAGCATTCTATTTTTCTCAACGGTTGCTGTGTACTATCTGGAAAAAGAGGCGAATCCTCATTTAAAAACCTATTTTGACAGCCTCTGGTGGGGCGTTTCCACGATTACCACGGTTGGATTTGGGGATGTCGTTCCAATCACTTTTCCAGGAAGAGTCATCGCGATTCTCTTGATGTACACTGGAACGGTTCTTTTCATCATGTTTACCGGGATGTGGGTCACGCTTTGGCTAAAAGGAGAAGTTCAAAAAGAAATTTCTCCCCTCGAAAAAGAGTTGGTTCGCGAAGAAGAAGAGCAGGTTGAAATGGTAAAATTGCTGAAAGAGATTCGGGAAAGGCTGGATCGCCTGGAAAAAAAACCTTAATGTTGGTAATTTTTCACCCCTCTTTCGTCAATCTTTAGACTCTTTTTGACAAGATAGCAATCCAGTCGAGTTTTCATTACTTCGTTCTAAATTTCTTCTAACCCTTTATTATCTTAAACAAAAAATCACCTTCTGCTCTCCCTCTTTTGAAAATGGCTCAAAAGTTGCTTTATCTCTTCATAGAAAGAATCCCCCCATGAAAACTTTATGAAATTTAAAAAAATAATTTTTCTGTTTTTGATTCTTTTTGTTTCTGAAATTTTTCATTTTCCACTTTCCTTTAGCCAAACTGCGAATTTCTTTCCGAGAGATGAAGATTCTTCTTCGGAGGATGCTTCTCTCCCCAATGAAAAGAAAGCCAAAGAGAAACAGCCGGTTTTGAAATCGAATCCAAAAAAAGTGATTCCTAAAAAAAATGCTGTTTCAGATTCCAGCCTGAATAAAAATTCTCCTGCGGTTGCCAGCTTCGATGGAAAAAGAGTCTACGAAATGAATGGCAATAACCAGATTGCCATTACCGATTACTCCGAAAGCAAATCCGGTAAAAAATTCAGCATGACACTCGATAGAACACCCGTCGCCATCGCTCCCGATCCGATTCTTCCGATCGCCTATGTGATTACAGTCCCCAAGGGGAGTGAAAGGCATGGTGCGCTTTACAAGATCGGTCCCCAAAATGGCCAATATCAGCTGTTGGGGGATCCGATTCTTCTCGGAAAAAATCCGAGTGCCATTGCGGTCAGCTCCAATGGAAAAAAAGTTTATGTGACGCATACCGATGATTTTCAGAATGAAAATCCGTATACCGCAAAAGGCTCACTGTTTATTTTTGGAGCGGAACAAAATCCACCGCAACTCACCTTGAAATCCGCCTTGGGGATTCAGCAAAACCCGGTTGGAATTGCTTTATCGCCGAACGATCGAACGGTTTATCTGGTGGAGAGGGAGGATAAAGATAATCCGACAGGGATTTTGGCGGCGGTTGAAACCGATTCTTTGAAAGTGGTTTCCCATGTAGCGGTGGGGGAAGATCCGGAGGCTGTTTCGATCAGCCCGGATGGAAATTTTGTTTATGTCGCGCATTCAGGAAAAAAACAGATGGCGGTGGTGGATGTTTCTTCCTACCCGATTCAAAAAGTGATGGATGTTTCGATGAAAGATTCTCCGATCGTTTTTGGAACTTTTCACGACGTGCCTTCTTCTCTAATGCAATAAATACAGGGGCTAGAAATTTTTTCCGAGTTTGAAACAACAACTCCCCTGTATTTTTTTTATTGATACTTCTGGTTTGTTTTTGGCGCCTGATAGGGCGGCAGCTGCGCTTTTTTCCTGCTGACCGGTTCAAACAGGTTGGGTGTTTTTTTCTGTGCTGCTTCTGTGGTCTCTTCCGGGGAAGCGGGAACCGCTTTTTCTAAAGATGCAGATGAGATTGCATCGAAATTTTGCTTCAGATTCGCGGAGTAAAAGCTGATCGTTCTAAAATTATCCAACTCGATGCGATCAGAAAAAAAGAGATCAAAAGTCTGGGTATAACCCATTTGAACTCCTGCCGGATATTCAATCAGATCTCTCACTCTCGGAGGAAGATCGGTCCAGGTTTTTGGATCTTTGATTCGAAGAGCGGCAATTCCTTTCTGTTTTTTTCCCCAGGCATCTTCAATGACCCACTGATCCTGCACCGCATCGAGTTTGATCACATCGACCGAATGGTTCGTCAAGGCGATTGTGACAATCTTATATCCCGGCACCAGCTCATCGAGTTTTTTGTCATAGTTGGCGTCGATGGTGACCCCCCAATTGGGAAGATTGACTCTCGCCTGGGAGGTTGGGTTTTTTGGTTTACTCGGTCCGCGACTCCAACAGGCTGAAGTAAAAAGGATTAAAAAAGATAGAACGAAAAATGATAAATTTCTTTTTGTGGAATTCATGAAAGTTTCCTTGCACTCCTCCCCTTAAGATAAGGGGTCGCTGACGCACCATAGCTTTAGCGACGGCGCGAGGTTGGGAGGGGATATGAAAAACTTTGCAAGTCTCCAACGTTCATATCACCCCCTAACCCCTCTTACCTTAAGAGGGGGGATCTTTATTAAATTATTTTGAAAATCGCGGAATTTCATCCACCAAATGACACGCTACTTTATGTTGAGCCGTTTGGTCGATTAGCATAGGAATTTTCTGTTTGCAAATTTCTTCCGCATAGGGACAGCGGGTATGAAAAACGCATCCAGAAGGAGGGTTGATCGGAGAAGGGAGTTCTGCCGGAATCAGTTTTTTATTCTTCTTTTTTTCAGGGATTGGAAGCGGAATCGCAGCCAGCAAAGCCTGGGTATAAGGGTGTTTGCAGTCGAAAAGGTTTCTGCTTTCCAAGACTTCCACCAAATGTCCCAAATACATCACCGCAATCTGATCACTGATCTGCTGAACAATTTTCAGATCATGGGAAATAAAAAGATAGGTCAGATTCAACTTTTCTTTGAGCTCAATGAGAAGATTGATGATTTGCGCCTGGATCGAAACATCGAGAGCGGAAACCGGTTCATCACAGACGATCAACTTTGGAAGCAGCGCCAAAGCACGTGCAATGCCGATTCTCTGTCGTTGTCCTCCCGAAAACTCGTGCGGATATTTGGAAGCCGCTTCCGGAGAGAGTCCGACCTGTTTTAAAAGGGATTCTACCTTTTCTTCCCGTTCTTTTTTGTTTCCCACTTTGTGAATCAGAAGTCCTTCGGAGAGAATCGATCCAATCGTCATTCGGGGGTTGAGGGAAGAGTAGGGATCCTGAAAAATAATCTGCATTTTTTTTCGGATCGGCTTCAGTTTTTTTTGATCGAGTTTTGTAATCTCTTTTCCATCAAAATAAATTTCCCCTTCGTCGGGACTGACCAGACGCAAAATGGTTCTGGCAAGGGTCGACTTTCCGCAGCCCGATTCTCCGACCAGTCCCAATGTTTTTCCCTCTTCGATCGACAAAGAGAGATCGGTGACCGCATGAACCGAAGCTTGTACGCGGCTGAAAAATCCCCCTTTGATCGGGAATTTTTTGGTTAAATTTTTGATTTCTAGAAGCAACATTTTGTGGTTAGGGGTTGGGAGTCGGGAGTTAGGAGTAAGATTTTTTTAACTCCTAACTCCCGACCCATAACCCCCAACTAATAATTAATACATCTTCCCTGTTGTCCATTTCCCGTATATCGCATCGGAGGGGTGGCAAATCCACAAGCCTCCACCGCTTTAAAGCAGCGGTCTTTGAAGCGACACCCTCGTGGCAGATGAGCCAAATTCGGCACAGAGCCAGGGATTGCCTTTAAAAATTTCCCCGCCTGTTTTTTTAGAGAGGGGATCGATTCGAGCAATCCAATGGTATAAGGATGTTTCGGGCGATTAAAAATCAGTTTTGCTGATGCCTCTTCGACCACTTGCCCGGCATACATCACAACCACATCGTCACAGGTTTCAGCGACCACTCCAAGATCGTGTGTGATCAGGATCATCGACATTTTCATCTCTTCGATGATTTCATTCATCAGTTCCAAAATCTGCGCCTGAATGGTGACATCCAAGGCGGTGGTCGGTTCGTCGGCGATCAGAATTTCAGGTTCGCACGAAAGTGCCATCGCAATCATCACCCGTTGACGCATTCCCCCCGACATTTGATGGGGATAATCATCGATTCGTCTTTCGGCATCCGAGATTCCGACGCGGCGAAGGATTTCGATTGTTTTTTCCCGCGCCTCTTTTTTGCTCCCATGTTGATGGGTTAAAATCGCTTCTTCGATCTGATTGCCGATGGTGTAGACAGGATTTAAGCTGGTCATCGGTTCCTGAAAGATCATTGCAATTTTTTTTCCGCGGATTTTGAGAAGCTCTGAATCACTTAAACCGAGCAAATCGATTGCCGCTCCCGTGCTGACCGGATCGATCTTTTCTGCGGGTGGCATAAACGAGGCGATAGAATCCGGATTAATTGTGAGAGGGACTGGATGCGGTATTTCCACTGTTGGCTTGTAATAAAGAATTCTTCCATCGACAATTTTTCCTGGAGCATCGATCAAACGGAGAATTGAAAGGGCAGTCACTGTTTTTCCACAGCCTGATTCTCCGACCACTCCCAAAATTTTTCCCCGCTCGAGACTAAAGCTGACATGATCGGTTGCCCGAATGTTGCCGGAGTCGAGATGGAATTCGGTCACCAGATTTTCGATTTCGAGGATTTTCATTGTTTTATTTTTCGCAATGACTCACGTGTCCAAAATAATTTTGTCATTCCCGCAGGCTTTTTGGCGGGAATCCCCCTGATCCAATGATTGAGGAGGGGGATCCCCGATAAAAACGCTCGGGGATGACAATAATCTGGAGGAGCTGAGCAGTTACTATTTTTCAAACATTTACTTTAACCGCGGATCAATCGCATCCCGCAAACCTTCTCCCACCAGGTTATACGAGGTGATCGTAATAAAAATTGCGATGCCAGGAAACAACGTCAGCCACCAGGCGATATCAATAAAATCACTCGATTGAGAAAGAATATCTCCCCAGGTGGGAGTGGGAGGTTGTACCCCAAATCCCAAAAAAGAGAGAGACGATTCGATCAAGATGGCACTCGCAATTCCAAAAGTGGCTGACACAAAAATCGGTGCCAAGGTATTCGGAAGAATATGGCGAAAGACGATTCGTAGCCAGCCGGCTCCTTGCGCTTTTACGGCGGTGACGTAATCCTGGTTTCGCTGTTTTAGAAACTCTCCACGGGTGAGACGGGCGATGCCGGTCCATCCGGTCAGTCCGATGACCACCATAATATTCATGAGAGAAGGGCCGACAAAGGCGAGCACTACCAAAATCAGAAAAAAAGTGGGAAAGCAGATCATGATTTCGGTCAAACGGCTGATGATGAGATCGATTTTTCCGCCAAAATATCCTGCGCAAGCCCCCAAAAATATTCCGATAAAAATATAAATTCCAACTGCCACAAAACCGACGGACAAAGAAATTTGCGATCCGTAGATCAACCGGCTGGCGACATCGCGCCCCTGCTCATCCGTCCCGAGCCAGTGAACCGAAGAGGGAGCACTTAAAATAAAATTAAGATCATATTGCGTTGGAGAATAGGGGATCGGAGGCCAGATAATTTTGATATTTTCCGGGCGGACGGTTTTCCACTGCTCAAAAGTTTCTTCATTCGGCAGGTCGGGATATTTGACAAAATATCGGGTTGGAAAAACCTGCTTCAAGATTGGAAAATAGGTTTTGTTTTCGGTTTTTAAATAGAGTGGAAAATTGTTCGATAAAAAGGGGGCGAGCAGAGCGATCATGAAAGTGAAAAGAATGATAAAAAAACCGAGTTTGTTGAGTGGGCTTTTTGAGAACTGTCTCCAGACTAGCTTCCAGTAAGAGATTGCCTCGTCTTTCGTTTCGATATTTTCGATTTCCAGCCGTTCGGTGTTGGTATCCATAGTAGAATAAACCCCTCGAATTTATGGGGGTTTTATACTCCATTTTTAATTTTCAACAAATCCTAATGACAAGTAACCATATCATGAACCACTGAAATGATTGAAGAAATTTTATCTACCCCCCGCAAATGCATAATGGCACGTCAGTTGCTATATTTATAACCTGTCAGCCGTTGTGAATGCATTTCTTGAAATGAACAGGATCTGAAAATGAACTCAGCAAAAGTAAATCCACAAGTAGTCTTGGCAACCGCTCCAGAATTGGAAACCCCATTTTCTGAGGAGATTTATTTTGATTCAGAAGGATTTGATTATTCATTTCCCAAAGTATCTGCTCCGAGTCGTGATTCGGTTTTTGGTTCTACACTCGCAGCGTTTGGGAATGCAAAAGCGTTTTTGGCAAGTCGTTCAAGGTAGGCAAAAGTAGAGAGTTGTATAATCTATACGAGGGGGAGGAGGCATATATGGGAAATTTTGATGTTTGTAAGGCCAAAGCTGCGCCTGAATATTATGTGGGAGGTAAACGAGTAGTTTCTCAAGATGATCAAATTTTTGCTCTCCTGAAAAAAGGAAAAGTTGGAGGTAATTCGTATCAACCTCCTTGTGATTCAAAAGAAGTTGTTGTGGTTGCTTCAGGGGCAGATAACGGAGCTTTTAAGATTGTAGAGGAGGACAAAAAACTGGTAATTACTCCGAAACAATAGTGGGATCAGATGGAACTACTTTTCACAGTGAGGTGGTTGCCACTAAAAGAAACCCAGCGGGAGTGGTTACAGATTACGAAGTGAGATCGACTGTGAAAACCGCCAATTTTTTTGGGAACGATAAAGGTCCAGTTGAAAAAATGAAAAAACTGTTGCAAGCTCGACGTGAGTCTGAATCATCCGAAAAAGCTTAAAAAACTGGAATAATTAATCCATTAAAGATAGAAATGATTAGAGGCGTCTCCTCATAAGATTTTTATCTCAGATGAGAGAGGGTGTCAGATAAACAATGGCTTTATAAAATTCCGAGCCAATTTTTCAATCTCTTTAAATTATTTCAAACTAGTTACATCCAATATCTCCATAAGAAAAAAAACCTTCCGAGAAGCTTTTGCCAAAATCTAATTCCTTGAAAATGACTTGGTTTCAACTCTTGAGAATGGGATAAATCTTTAAAAAACTGTGCTTCCAACTGAAAGCGGGAAGATGGTTTTAAAAGAATAATTTCCACTTCCAGGTCGTGAATGAAACTTCGGTGATTCAAATTAGTTGAACCAACTATTGTCTTTTGATCTGTCATCACTATCTTTGCGTGAAGAATTGTCGGAAGATATTCAAACACTTTTATTCCATGAAGCAATAACCTTTTTGCAAATACCAAAGTGATCCACTTGGTAATTCGAACATCGCTTTTATAGGGAATTAAAATGATAACTTCGATTCCTCTTTGCGCCGATTTAATTAAAGCGCGAATCAGTCTGCGGGTAGGGATAAAATAGGAATTAATAATTCGAATGTATTGCTTAGCATTTTCGAGCTCAGAGAAAAGTGCTTCATTAAATCGATGACGCAAAAAAAAAGAATCATTCAATCTCAATAGCGGCGTCATTTTTCTATGAGATAAAACAGATTTTGTTTTTACTTGTTGCTCTAATCTTATTCCCCAGGATTTAATCCAAGTCTTTTGAAAGGCAGAAATTAAATTCAGGATCTCTCTTCCCTCGACCCGAACCCCTGTGTCTCTCCACGCATTTTTCCCCTGATAAGCCGACAGATGCACTACCGAAATATTAAAACTGCCTACAAAGGAAATTTTTTCATCGATAATACAGACTTTTCGATGATTACGACGATTCAGTCGGCTCAAATAAAGAATAAAACGACGCAGAAAACCGCTTCGCGATTTCAATTTCAGATGAAATGAAATCCAAGGGAGGGGATGATAGACGCGTGCCTCAATTTTGTGATCATACAACTCATGCAATACCGATTCAGTCCAGGATGAAGACCCGACTCCATCAACCAAAATGTAAATCTTCACCCCATTTTCTGCTACTTTTTTCAAAGCATCCAAGATTTTTTTTCCAAAATCATCGAGTTCAAAAATATAAGTTTCCAAATAAACAGAAACCGTTGCCCTTGAAATATCTTCCAGCATTTTGGAAAAATAAGAATCCCCTTCATGAAAGATCTCTTCATTCTTCCAAGACGAAAACTTTTCCATCGAATCCTCTTCGAGTATCCCCGTTGGATTCGTTTTTTCTTTTTTATTGCCAAAATTCATCTGAAAAAACTCAGGGAGAGATCTTCTTTTTTGGAATCAAAAAAGAAGTAATTATCGAAGTTCCAATAATCGATGCGATAATGATAAGCGACCAGCTGATTGGAAATTTACCCTCAAACACTCCATTCAACCAGGTCATTTTCAGACCGACAAACACCAAAACGAGGGCAAGACCATATTTCAGAAGATGAAATCGGTCAATCACTCCTGCCAACATAAAGTACATTGATCGAAGTCCTAGTGTGGCAAAAACATTAGAGGTGAAAACGATCAACGGCTCTTTCGTCAAGGCAAAAATCGCCGGAACAGAATCGACTGCGAAAATAATATCGGTGACTTCTACAAAAAGCAAACAGACAAGAAGAGGGGTGGCGTAAAGTAATCCCTCTTTTTTCACAAAAAATTTCTGGCCTTCAATCGAGGAAGTAACCCGGACAAATCTTTTTAGAAGACGAAGGATAAAATTTTTCTCCGGATCAATTTTTTCATCTCCTGCAAACATCATTTTGACTCCGGTAATCATCAGAAAAACTCCGAAGAGAATGACTACCATGTGATATTGCATCAGGACAGAACCGAGTGCGATAAAAATAGTCCTGAAAATAAGGGCACCAATAATTCCGTAAAACAGAATACGATGCTGATATTTGGTGGGAATTCCAAAAAAGCCAAACACCACCACAAAAATAAAAATATTATCAATCGCGAGAGACTTTTCGATCACATAGCCAGTCAAAAATTCAAGCCCGACTTTGTGTGCAAGTTCTGCAGGTTGAAATCCGGAAAGAGAGATCAGAGCGGTATTGTGTGAAAAATTCCAGAGCGCGTAACGATAAAATAAATAGTTAAAGATCAAAGCAAGAGAAATCCAGACAACGCTCCATATCGCTGCTTCTTTGAATGAAACACTATGTGCCTTTCGATGGAACACCCCCAAATCAAGTGCCAACATACAGAAAACGAAAAGAGTAAAGCCAAGATATAACCACCAATATTGATGGAACGGGAAAAGTAAAATGTTTTCCATAAAAATCCTTTTAGAGATTGTTTCTTAAAAACTCATTGAAGAGTATTGAGCCCAAGTTTAATTTTTTTGGGGTCGGGAATTTTATTGTGGGAGATACAGAGAATCAAGGGTGTGAATCAGCAGAACAGTTCCTGAGCCGCAGCAATACAGTCAAGTAGAATTCAATTCGTTTGTGATCTTTAGGACTGTCTGTTTTTTTATCCTAACGATCACTGCTTCCCACCGAATTTTATATTGCAAAAAATGAGGTAACCATCAAAGTGATCAGCACAGCTATTACGATGATGATGCGCCATCTTTTCAATTTTGTCCTCCCAAGATGATCGGCAATCCATCTTTTCCACTGCCGATCACAACTACTTTGCTATTTTGACTATCAGCAAGCTTCGCTGTCGCCTCGATTCCCTTCCATCGCAGATAGGAGTCGGTGAGACCAGTAGTCACAATTTTTTGAAAATCTGCAATCCCTTGGGCCTCCACTCTTTTTCGCTCCGCCTCCTGAGTTTCCTTGTTAAGAACGAACTTCATCTGTTCAGACTGTTGTTCTGCTTCCAGTTTCTTTTCAATAGCCGTTGAGAGAATGCTCGGAAGTGTTGCGCTTCGCAAAAGAACTTTTTCAACAGTGATTCCGCGTTCCAAGAGGGGTGGCCGTAAATGCGTAAGCATCTCGTTCGCGATTGCCTCGCGTTCTGAAGTATAAAGTGCTTTTGCCTCATAGCTTGCTGTCACTCCCCGAATAATCGATCGGAGTTGCGGAATGGTGACAATGCGAATGTAGTCTGGACCAATCGTTTTGTAGACTTGGGCTGCTTTGTCGGGATTGAGGCTAAACAACAATGAAACATCCAAATGAACACTCAAACCTTCTTTGGAGGGGACATTTGCCTGCTCTGTCACCTCTTGTGTCCGGATGGAGAATTTGTGAACCTTGACAAATGGATTGACGAGATGGATTCCTGCGGAAAGCGTTTTGTCTGAAACTTTTCCAAAAAAATCTTTCAATCCTACATGTCCCGCAGGAATAATCGTAATTGACATCGGTATCAAAAGTAGACCGAAGATCAGAGCCGCAACCAGAAATTTCCCTTTTCCTGTTGGAAGAAGCCTTTTTAATTTCTCAAAATCTATCACTTCATATTGTCCGCTCATGGAGTCCTCCCCTTATAAAATATTTTTTAAAGAATTTGTAATGCTGATTTGTATATTGATCCAGAATTTCTCTCAAGAATCATTCAATTTTTTTGTTTTCATAAGACATTTACATCTATTACAAAAATAGATAATTTGATTTGATTAATAGAAAAAACAAATATATTAATTCATTCATGGAATGGTTCAATTATCATCATTTATTCTACTTCTGGACAACGGCCCGATTGGGAAGCGTCTCAAAGGCAAGTTTGGAACTACAACTTACCCAACCGACAGTGAGCACCCAGATCAGTGCTTTTGAAAAAAATTTGGGTGAAAAACTTTTCAAGAAGGTCGGCAGAAATCTTGTTCTTACCGAAATGGGAAAAATGGTTTTTCGTCATGCGAACGAAATCTTTACTTTAGGGCAAGAACTGCAAAATAATATCAAAAACAGATCGATGAATCATCCCTCGCGTCTTTTGGTAGGGATCGTCGATGTTTTGCCAAAGTTGATTGCCTATCAACTCTTAAAACCGGCTTTTGAACTTTCGGATACTTTTAGAATCATTTGCCGAGAAGACAGCTCAGAGCGTCTGCTTTCTGAACTTTCAATCAATGGACTTGATCTTGTTCTTTCGGATTCCCCGATTAGTTCAAACGTTAAAATAAAAGCCTACAATCACTTGTTAGGTGAATGCGGAGTCAGTTTTTTCGGATCGGCCAAGCAAGCCCAAAAATATCGAAAAAATTTTCCAAAATCTCTCCACCAAGCCCCTCTTTTATTACCGACGGAGAACACTTCGTTGCGACGATCCCTGGAAAACTGGTTTTATTCCAAAAAAATTCAACCTTCGATTATCGGCGAATTTGATGATAGCGCGCTTTTAACAGTCGTTGGCCAGCAGGGATGGGGGCTTTTTCCAGCACCTTCTATTCTGGAGAATGAACTTAAAAAATATGGGGTTCAGGTGGTAGCACAAACAAAAGAAATTCATGAACGCTTCTACGCCATCTCCATTGAAAGAAAGTTGAAACATCCGGTTGTAGTAAAGATTTGTGAGTCGGCGCGAGAGAAAATATTTTGACAAATTGTTTGTTTTTCATTCACTCATCTTGCGCGATTCTTTTTAATTTTTTTACAACATCATCTGTCGATTCCCGAAGAAAAATCACTTCCAAAGAGTGGGTGAAATTTTTTACCGATAATGCAATCCAACCCAGGTGGAGAAAAGATTGCAGAAAGTGTGAAAAAGAACTGGAGCGGTGAGTCCTTTGGTTTTATCCCGAAGCCAGCCGAATGCGAGCGCCGGGAAGAAGATGGCGACATGCCACCAGCGGAGAAGAATCAGGCTATGGGAAAGAGCAAAGACCATTGCCGTGATGAAAAAGGCTTTTCCGATGGCAACTCCCAAAAAGCTGTAACGATCGGTAAAAATCTGGCGCATTCTTCTCAAGAAATATCCGCGAAAAAAAAACTCTTCGGGAAAGGCGACCAAAAAAAGATGAAAGAGAAATGCATTCAGGAGAGGCGTATTGGAAAGTGGTTGATAACGAAAATGAAAGATATAAATCTGAAAAAAATGATTTCCGATCAGAATCACCGGAAAAACAACGAGAGAGACAAAACAGGTGACTTTGAGGGAATAGAAAAAATCACCCCAATTTTTTTCAAAAAAATCGACCGGTTCTTTTTTGAGAATAAAAATCAGCGTCGGGGCATAAATCAGAAAAATGCTCGTAAAAATCGACAGATTGTTTCCGATAAACGGGATAAATCGCGCTTGGAATAATAGGCTGATCGCAAGAATGACGGAAGCCCAAATCAGAATTACTTCAAATAAGTAACGACGTTGAAGACGGGTCATACGTTCATTGGTTTCGATATTTTTTTGCAATATTGATACATCCAAAGTCCAAAAAGAAAAGCAAGAAGACTCATGACCTGACCGGTGGATATCAGACCATTCAGATAGAGCCCACGATCAACATCTCCTCTTAAAACCTCTTCAAACAGCCCTCGGAGAAGTCCGTAAAGAATGAGAAAAGTAGAAACAATCTGTCCGTCGAATTTCTTTTTTCGATCGATTAAATTTAAAACAATAAAAAGAAAAATCGCATTTCCAATCGCATAAGCCTGGGTCGCATGAAGAGGAATTCCAAAATATTTGAACCCGGCATCGCCACTTTTGAAGGTGAGATGGATAAAAAAATCGGTCGGTTTTCCGTAACAACAGCCGGCTCCCAAACAGCCGACTCGAACAAAAAAGATGACAATTGGATAAATCAATGCGGTCAGATCGAGATATTTCAAGACATTCAGTTTTCGTTTTTTCAGATAGATAAACCAGCAGATCCCCATCAAGATAATCGCACCATAAGAGACAAAGCCACCGTTCCAGATCTGATAGATTCGTTCCGGATGGGCCCAATAAAATCTCGGTTCTTCGACGAAAACGTGAAAAAGCCGACCTCCGACAATCGCTGCAATCGTTCCGATGATGCCGAGATCAAGAACCACGGTTTGGGAAAGATTTTTTGACGGAGCCCGGTAATAGGCATAAAAAGTCGCCGCGAGCGAGGCGAGCATCAGCATAAAGCTGAAGGTCGGAACTGAAAACTCTCCATGTCGGATTAGGAATGGAAACATAGAATCTCCCTCTTTTGATTTACCCCTCCCCTTAAGATTAAGAGGTCAGCGTCGCCAAAGGCTATGCTCGCCTTGCTGAAGACTCAGCGAAGCAGGCCGACGGCGCGAGGTTGGGAGGGGTTATGAAAGATTTTGCATCTCTCACACGTTCATAACACCCCCTACCCCCCTCTTACCTTAAGAGGGGGAACAGACCTTCCAAACAAATTTACCATCAACAACAAAATCACCCCCGTTGTAATCGCACTGTCAGCGACATTAAACGCTGGCCAGACAAGATCGAGCGAATAGGATTTTCCGAACCATTCAAAATGGGTCACTTTATCCCGCCAGTGTAACAGAAGAAAATCGATCACGCTTCCACGAAAAATTCGGTCGATCAAATTTCCGATCGCTCCACCAAAAATCAGGCTTAAGGCGACTAAAATCTTTTTTTCTTTCGACGGGGTTTTATGGAAATAATAGATTAAAAATGCAAAGGCAAAAAGCGAAACGAGGGTTAAAAAAATTGATCTTGCCGGAGAATCCCAGCCGACAAACATTCCAAAGGCGGCGCCCGGATTTCGGTAATGAACCAGATCAAAAAAACCTTGAATCAGCTCTTTTTTTTCGCTCATCGAAAAACGGGCATTGATCAGATATTTGGTCCACTGATCGAGCAGTAAAACCGATCCCGAAATAAAAATCAGAACTCTCCATTTTTTCATCATGAGGTTAAAACCTTTGCGCAACGATCACAAACTAATGGATGTTGGCTGTTTTTTCCGACGGTGATGGTGTAATTCCAGCAACGCTCACATTTTTTTCCCTCCGCCGGGAGAATCAGCACCTGAAGATCCGGAATCGTCTTGCTTGAATAGGTTGGATTTTCAATCTCATATGCAATCACCACCTGCGAAACAATCAATAACGTCGGCCATTCTTTTTCGTATTGCTTGATGATTTTCAAATACTCCTCACTGGCTGTGAGCTTCACTTGGGCTTCTAGCGAAGATCCGATCACCTTGTTTTTTCTCGCCTCTTCCAATCCTTTCAAAATCTCCTCGCGGATGGAGCGAATTTTCTGGATTCTCGCTTCGAGTGCATCTTCCATCCATTCAGCAGGAAGTGTGGAAAAATGATTCAAAAAAATCGTCGCTGTTTTTCCCTGAAAAGGGGGAAGATGCTGCCAGACCTCTTCCGCGGTGAAAGAGAGAATCGGCGCCATCCAGACGGTGAGAACTTTCGCAATCTGGAAGAGAACGGTTTGTGCGGATCTTCTCTCCAGGCTTGCTGGAGCCGAGGTGTAAAGCCGGTCTTTCAAAATATCGAGATAAAACGACGAAAGCTCGACCGTGCAAAACTGGTTGATCGAATGATAAATCTGGTGAAATTCATAATTCGAATAAGCTTTTTCAAGTTTTTGGACCAATCGGGCCAACGCATTGAGTGCCCAACGATCAAGCTCAATCAGCTTTTCATAAGGGAGACTATTTTCATCCGGATTAAAATCGGAAAGATTTCCGAGCAGATAACGAAAAGTGTTTCTGATTTTTCGATAGGTTTCAGTCAGACGGAGAAGAATTTCATCGGAAACCCGAATATCATTTCGATAATCTTCGGCAGCTACCCATAGACGAAGAATTTCAGCCCCGCGGTTTTTCAGGAGAACTTCGGGATCGACATAATTTTTCGCCGATTTCGAATATTTTTTCCCCTCTCCATCGACGACAAACCCATGTGTCAGAACGGTTTTATAGGGGGCAACTCCTTCGGTTCCGATCGAGGCAAGAAGGGAGGAGTGAAACCAGCCACGATGCTGATCAGATCCCTCTAAATAAAGATCAGCGGGAAATTGCAGATTCGGATTTTTTTTGAGAACCGCTGCATAAGAAACCCCCGAATCGAACCAGACATCTAAAATATCTTTTTCTTTTTCAAACTCTTTCGATTGGCATTTCGGGCAGCTCGTGTTGGCAGGAAGAAGTTCTTCCGCCGATTTCGTAAACCAGGCATCCGCCCCCTCTTTTTCAAAGAGGTCGGCGACGCGATTGATCAACGTTTGGTCGATCAAAACCTCTCGGCAATTCTTGCAGGAAAAGGCAACGATTGGAACTCCCCAGCTTCGCTGACGGGAAATGCACCAATCGGGGCGGTTTTCAACCATGCCATAAATTCGTTCTCTGCCCCACGATGGAACCCATTCGGTTCTGCGGATAGCGTCGAGTGCGCGATGGCGGAGATCGGTTTTTTCCATCGAGATAAACCATTGATCGGTCGAACGAAAAATGACCGGTTTTTTGCATCGCCAGCAATGGGGATACGAATGATTAATATTTTCCTGTTTGAGCAATAATTTTTTCGATTCGAGAATTTGAATAATGATCGGATTTGTTTCAAAAACATTTTTTCCGACAATTTCAGGCAAATGGACTTCGCCCAAAAATTTTCCATATTGATCCACCGGATTAAAAATTTGCAGTTGATAACGCAGCCCCACCTCGTAATCTTCTTGCCCATGGGCCGGAGCGATATGAACCACGCCGGTTCCCTGTTCGAGGGTGACATGATCAGAAAGAACGATTTTGGATTCCCGGTTTAAAAAGGGATGCGAGGCGATGAGGTTTTCAAATTTTTTGGCAGAAATTCGGTCGAGAAGTTTACCTGTGTCATTCCCGTGAAGGCGGGAATCTCCCTCTTCCAATGGCTCGTGGGAGATCCCTGCTTCCGCAGGGATGACATTAGAAGATGCTAAAACCGTTTTTCTAAATTGATCGAGTAACCCTTCGGCGACCAGGTAAACTTCATCGTTTATCTCAATCGCTGCATAGGTATAGTTTCGATGAAGCGCAATCGCTTGATTCGACGGCAAGGTCCAGGGAGTGGTGGTCCAGATGATAAAATAGACCTGTTTGTTTTTGAGAGCTTCTGAAATTGAACCCAAGTCGGATAAAACCGGAAATTTCACATAAACTGACGGAGAAGAATGGTTTTCATACTCCACTTCCGCCTCAGCCAGAGCGGTTCGGCAGTTCATGCACCAATGAACCGGCTTTCGGCCGCGATAGACGGCCCCTGAGGCAACAAACTTGCCGAGTTCCCGTTCAATCGTCGCCTCATAATCGTAATTCATCGTGAGATACGGGTTTTGCCAATCACCGAGAATTCCAAGTCGCACAAATTCATCCCGCTGAAAATTGACGAACTTCTCGGCATATTTTCGGCATGCCTGGCGAATTTCAACCAAACTCATCTCTTTCTTTTTGGAACCCAAATCTTTATCGACCTGATGCTCAATCGGAAGCCCATGACAATCCCATCCCGGGATATACTCGCTCTGGAAACCGGCCAGATTCTTGTATTTGACGATGAAGTCTTTAAGAACTTTATTCAGAATATGCCCAAAATGGATATGGCCATTCGCATAAGGAGGGCCATCATGCAGCGTAAACTTCGGTTTGCCCGCATTGTTTGAAATCATCTTCTGGTAAACCTGGTTTTCTGACCAATGGCGAATACGCTCTGGCTCTTTATTGGCCAGATCTGCTTTCATCGGAAAATCGGTTTTGGGAAGATTGAGGCTGTTTTTATAATCAGGCTTGTTGGCTGTATCAGACATAAGGCGGAAAGAAATAACATAAGGAGAAAAAAAGTAGCAACTGTTTTGCTGAGCTCTTAAGCAGTTAAATCGGACTGTAGAGTTTAACCCTTTATTTTTAAAACGAGAGAATAAGAAGGAGAGGGAACAATTATTCTACCTCATTTTTAACAACTCGAGGGATACTTTTTCATTGAATCTCTTCCACTCTTCATTTTTCCCCTTCTTCACGATCAGCTCTTCAAATTTTTCCAGATAGTTTTTCCATCGATTTGGAGGCAATGTATAAATCCGGTCAAGAATCACAAAAAGCAGATTTTGATGTTTTTCATGGGCAGAAACAAGAAATTCCTTGATCAAACTGTCATTCCTGCAGAGGCAGGAATCTTCCTCCATCCGCTCTTTGTGGGGGATTCCTGCCTCCGCAGGAATGACACTGTTTTTGATGGAATGCAAAAATCGTTCAATCAAGACTCCATTCCATTTCGTCGTCTGTTCCAATTCAGTATCGATCGTCGCCTGAAACTGATCCAACATTTCCAGATATTTTCTTTGTGAATCATTCTGGGGATTTTTTCCTTGTGGATTTTCAATCGAAATATGTTCAGGCAGTTCAACTTTCCAACATTTTCCAATTTTAAACTGAACCTCCGATTCAGTCTGAATTAAAAATGATTTTTTAGGGCCGACATTCGCTGTTCCTTCGATGCCGATAAAAAGAACCTGGAGTGGATCTGCTTTCTTCTCGCGTAGTGCCAACGCAGTATCCAAAATCAGTTGAGCAGAACCGATCTTTAAATGTCCGTGGGGATCCTGAAAACTTTTCTGGTTGAATGTGTTGTAATATCCGGCATCTCTTCTTTCCCCCTTTTCATCGATCATTGCCGAGGCACGGGTTCCCTGGGGATAAACGGCAACCTCCAGCTCTTCTTCGATCAATTTTTGAGAGGCTTGTTGTATCGCCAGCCAACCTTTTCCTTTCTGTCGATTGATAAAAATCATTCCCGCTTTTTCGATACATTTCCCGATGCCGATCCAGGAATAAAGTATCGGATTATCAATAAAATGATCTTTGGCCGCGATAAAGCGGGGGCGAAGATGACGAGAACGATTTCGAATCTCTCCTAACGCAAAAAAAGTCAGGGCGAAATCGAGATAACTTTTGTGGTTAAAAACCAGAAGAACTTTTCCTTGAAGAGTAGGAAGTTTTTCAATCCCTAGAGTCGACAACTTTAAATGGGTTTGGGCGACAAATCGGCTTCCCCAAAGCCGGGCAAAGAGATCAAAAGCATCAATTCCTTCTCGTGACGGCAATTTTTTCATCGCCAAAATCGCCAACTTCGCAAGCGTTAATGTATCGACCATATTTCGCAAAAGCGGAAGATAGCTTTTTCGGGAAGGTTTTCCAGTTCGATAATCGAGTAAAGAATAAGGGATAGTGGGAGGAGAAAAAGAGAGCGGGCTTAAGAATGAGCCAATTCCTCTATGATAAATCTTAAAAAAATAGTTCGGCTCGATCTCGCCAAATCTCAAAACCCAATGGCACAAATCGAGTCGGAATTTTTTTCGATAATACCAATTGATTTGGGAGATAAAAAAGAATGTCAGAAATAATAATCCATCAAAAATATTCGAGAGAACCAACAGATGATAAACTCCGATGAAAACCAAAAAAAAGGAGAGGAAAAAATCCCGCCAAGGGGAGAGAGGATATTCGATTTTTCCGATCAGCTCCGGAAGAAAGGGAAAAACCTTCTCCAATCGACTCACAGAGAAAACTATTTTTAAAATCAGCGGAATATAAAGAATAAAAATAAAGATCTGCACGCTTTACGCCTACCGAAGCTTAAAAGGAGGTGTCAATCTCTTAAAAATCGTTTCGAATCTTCTTCAAAAATTCCTCTTTCGAAATCTTCCCATCCCTGAAATTCACCATCAGTTCTTCCAGCTTTTTTTGTTGATCGGCTGTTTTCAAACGTCTCGCAAGCTCTTTCAGTTCATTTCTTTCCAACTCATTCAACAGAGTCCCGCGGGAAGGACTAGAAGATCCAACAATCAGGGGAGAAACATTTTGCTGACTCATTCGCATCAGTTTTAATTCTCGGGTAGAAGAGGAGTGAGGTGTGCGGAGAACGAGATTGATAGAGGTTCCTGGAGTTCCTAAAACTTTTTTCCCGATTTCTTGAAAACTAAGACGGTCGGCCAAGATTCCATCAATCGAGACAATTTCATCTCCCGGTCGAATATTCGATTTTGCGGCAGGAGTTCCCTGAAATACCGCTCGAATTCTTGTGACTTTCTTTTCTGGTAAATATTCCAGAATCACCCCAATTCCTGCAGAAGATTCGGCGTAAAGCAAAAAGGTTTGAAAGAAGATAAAAAGTGAAAAAACTCCCAAAAATAAAATCATCCTTTTTCTAGTCAATAAAGATAACATTTTCTCTCTCGGGATACGATTCATTGAAATTCAGCGATAGAAGGATTAGAGTGTTTCCATGATTCCGAATCATAGCCCAAAATCAACTCCTCATTCCTACAAAAAAAACCAGAAAAAACTTTTTCTGACCTGCATCGCTCTTACCTCTACCATCATGGGAGTAGAAATTGTGGGTGGATTTTTTTCACATAGTCTTGCTCTTCTTTCGGATGCTGGACATATGTTTACCGATCTCTTTGCCCTTTTTAGCAGCTTTTTTGCGATGTTAATCACGGCAACTCCCGCCAATCATCAAAAAACATACGGTTATTTCAGGGCAGAAGTTCTAGTCGCACTTTTAAATGCTGCCCTTCTCATTGGAATTTCCATTTATCTGATGATCGAGAGTTATTTTCACCTTATTCATCCTCATCCCATTCAGTCTTCGGTGATGCTGATCGTTGCGGTTGTCGGACTTTTATCCAATTTGGTTGCCACTTTTCTTCTTCATAAAGTGAAGGGAGAAAGCCTGAATCTCCGCGGTGCTTACCTCCATGTTCTCTCCGATACTGCAAGCTCCATCGGTGTAATCCTCGGGGCGATGCTGATTTATTATACCGGTTGGACAAAAATCGATGCGATCTTGTCTTTTGTCATCAGTTTACTGATTCTTTTCTGGGCGATCCGACTTCTGCTTGATTCGATCCATATCCTGATGGAATCAACCCCCAAGCATATCCAGGTTTCTGAATTGACCCATTTTGTAAAAAAAGAGATTCGGGAGATCAAAGAAATCCATGACATTCATGTCTGGGAAATCACCACCCATATGTATGCCATGACCGCCCATGTGATTGTGGAGGATTGTACAGTGCTAGAAAGCATGAAGCTGACAGAGAAAATCAACCGCCTTCTCTCGGAGAAGTTTCATATTGAACATGTCAATCTGCAATATGAATGTGAATAATCAGTGAATCTGGTTTTTCTGATAAACAAAACAGCACCACTCTTCCAGATGTTTCAGCTCCAGCAAGGTATGATCCTGAAAAGCTTCCCGGATCTGACTTTCCTCGGCACGAGTAATTCCGGATAAAATCAGCGTTCCGTTCGGCTCCCATCGTTGCAAAATCTTTTCTTTGAGATAGAGAATCGTTGGGGTCAAAAGATTTGCCACAATCATTTCATAATTTTCCTGGACCGCCTGAATATTTTCAGAGAGAAGAATTTTACTGCATTGATTCAAGCTGAAATTTTCCAACCCGTTTTTTTGCGCTTTTTCATCAATTTCAATTCCCCTGATTTTTTCAAAACCGATTTTTTCGGCGAGGATGGATAAAATTCCGCTTCCCGAACCGACATCGAGCAGAGAGCCGCTCTGGTTTTTATAGGTGATCATCGCTTCCGCAACCATTTGGGTCGTTTCATGTTTGCCTGTTCCAAAAGCGAGTCCCCGTCGGATGAAAATGGTTCGGGATGGATCAAGACTTTTTTCATTCTCCTGATAATTGGGAGGATAAACCGAAAAATTTTTCGTCAACTCAAACGGTTCAAAAGAGAGAGATTCGGAATCATCCTCGTATAAACCGATCGTCGTTCCATCGAGCTCGATCACTTCGGGAAATTTCTTCTCCATAAACTTTAACAATTCCGAAAGCGGGGTTTCCGCCTTGAAATACGCTTTTAAAATCATCTCGCTTGAGTCGGCGCTCTCTTTTTCCAAACCGAGACAATCATCGTCGTATAACTTCGCCCGCATCGTCACGAGAGAACTTTCAGGAATTTTCAGCCGAACCACATGGTAAGAAGTATGGGACATATTTTGAAATTCTTATGGAATTTGATCGGGCTGTAAAGAAGATTCGTGACCGCTATAGCGCAGCTGTTAAGGCCTGGAAAGGATCGGCTAAAAGCACCAAGAGTTTGATAAGAAAAAATTGCTAAAAACTGTCAAACCTCCATTCGATTCAATGGAAAATTTTCCTGCCGCGGAAAAGAGAAAATAGATCTCTTGCGTCAATCATCCAAAGTGACCCTTCGACAAGCTCAGGGTGTCCCAATTGGGTAAAAGTGGGACATGGTGAGCGTAGTCGAACCATCAATTTAGATTGACGCAAGAGATCTAATATCGAATCCCCTAAAACTATTTTTTCCTGAGTTTTCTATAAAAACTTAAAGGGAGAAAAATGGAAAACAGATAAACGAAAGAATTTAAATTGGACTGGCTGGCGATAGAAACAAAGCTGCAACCTCCTGAACCGCTCTCTGCGTTGGCCGGAACAGTCGCTCCTGTCTTTACCTCATCCGATCCTCCCGATTTGCCTCCCGGGGGAACTTGGGTTCCATTCGGATCTCCTGGAGGAGCCGCTGGAGGAGGAATATTGAGGGTGATGAGAGAAGTCGGGCTGCTTCCCACAGTTTTTGAACCGACTACCGGAGGATTTTTTGTAACATCTATAATCGAAACGGTGTTGTCACCGTTATTTGCGACATAAACCGTTTTTCCATCGGGAGTGACCGAAATTCCGAGAGACGCTTTTCCGACAGGAATCGGAGCCCCTTTCACGATCGGCGGATTTTTTGAAGTATCAACAATCGAAACGGTTCCGTTGCTTGTTCCATCTCCCGGATTTAATACATACGCCTCTTGACGGGTTGGACTGAGAGCCATGTCGAGCAGAAGTCCGCCACCCAGATTAACCGAAGGGCCTGCAGTCACCGTAGGGGGCATCGAAGCGGCGTTGGCGTTAATCACGGAAACAGTTGAATCAAACAGATTGACCACAAACGCCTGACGGCTATCGGCAGATACCACCACGGCAATC
Organism: uncultured Pseudomonadota bacterium; assembly: GCA_964609335.1. GTDB lineage: Bacteria > UBA10199 > UBA10199 > JADFYH01 > JADFYH01 > CAZSRQ01. Next base: position 6,326 of record CAZSRQ010000002.1, on the reverse strand, counting down.
GGATGATTGCCGACGGCAACAGGAGATCCCATAATGGCGGTTTTGGTAGAGGCATCCAATACCGAAACGGTATTATCCCCTCCATTGACGATATAAACAAACTTTCCATCCGGAGAGAGTGTGACATCACTGATCATCTTGCCGGCAGTCAGTGGGGATCCGGCGACTGGTGCGTTTGTTTTGGTGTCGATGACCGAAATATTATTGTCGACCGCATTCACCACATAAAGAAATTTTCCATCAGGACTGATCGCGATCTCTTTTGGCTGGTTGCCAACGGCAATAGGATTTGTCGTGACTTTGTTGGTGGAAGTATCGATCACAGAAACCGTAGTTCCGGTAGAATTGGTAATGTAAATATTAGAACCGGTCGGATTGGCAACCAGTTTCCAGGGAGAACTTCCTATATTATTGATGGTCGTTTTGATGCTGTTATCGATGGTATCGATGACCGATACGCTGTTTCCATCGCTGTTGACCACATAGGTAAAAACATTTGCCGCATGGAGATTGGAAGAGAAAAAAAGAGCGCAGATAAAACCGATTAATATTCTCATTTTTTTCATGGGAATCATTTCCTTTTTTAAGGTTTCGATTAAAACGGTCGGCCATTAAAGCTGAAAATTGCCGTTTCCGATAGAATATTTCCTAAAAGAATTGAGGATCATTGGCAATCGGAATAATCATCCCAGACTTTCAGACATCACCGGCCACCTCCAGATATATCATTGGCTGACATAGTACTTATCGTATCCATGGGGTGATGGAGTTGCCAAATAGAGAGAAGAAAAGCATTAAAAGATAGAATCAATGGATAAGCAATGCTGTAGAGCTTTTCCCGTCGCTGTAGAAATCTTTCCCCCATTTAAAGTGGCTTTTTTTGGATGATATAAAATAAAACCGGTAATTCACTGGGTTATCACATATCTGCAAATTGGCATGTATCCTGCTTTGTAGGGTAGGTAGGGTGTGAATGATTCGCGCCTCTTAAAAAGGAGTCAAAGAATGAAACGTTTTTTCATTGCCCTGTTTTTTTTGGTCAGTCTGGCAGTTCCGATTTTTTCAGCAGTTCGTTCGGAAGCCAATCCTGTCATTTCGATTAACTTGGGACGGCCTTACCGAACCGCCTATTATCCAGAGCCTGTCTATATCAGAGAACGACCGGTCTATATTGCAAGAAACCATTGCCATGACTGGGATTGTGATGACTGGCGATGGCGTCGATGGCATGGACGCGATCATGATCGTCACTATGAACGTAAGCACAATCATGGAAAACATCATGGATATCGGGATCGATAAAAAACCATATTTAGATAAAAAAACAGGATGTCCTAAAATCAGGACATCCTGCTGTTGGATGGCTTGTCGTGAATGAACACGACAATCTTTCTATTTAAATTCAACTTTCGAATGACCGGTCGCTTCAAATGGTTTGCCTCCCTTGGTCATCCCGGAAAATACAATCACTGAACTGCCGGCTGGTAAATATTTTGAAAGTTCCCAACCATCAAATACAAATTTGAGATCCTGGATGTTGTTTTTGTTAAAATCCCCCACCTTGGCATTTCCAGCCTCCGAATTAAGAGGTTTTAACAAGGCAAAATCGTTCACCCGAATCAATTTCAAAGAGTCCTCTTTCAGATCGGTCACTTTCATCCCGGTGGGAGGTTCAATATAAACATCGATTTTGGATGGAACCTTTCCATCATTGACCCGAATCGAAATATCGTTCACCTCTGCTTTGGCTGATAAAGTTCCTTTGGTTGATTTTATTTTCTGAGGACGCCCTGCCGATTTCACCACAGAAGAAGGAGCAACTGCCTGCCTAAAACCGGCCGGCATAAAAATCTCTCTGCCATAAGATCCCCCTTTGTCTTGTTGGGAGACCAGCTCAACGGTAGCGGTGAAGGGGATCGAACCTCCGGAGGCAGTTACAATATGATCAAAAGCAATCACCAGTTTTCCGGGATTTTTCTTTGCCGGTTTTTCAATCGCACTGATTTTTCCTATCACTGGAGTTCCACGAGAAAGAACCGGAAGACCTTTGGAGGGAACATTTTCCGCCACAATAAAAGTAACCTCATTTCCAACCTGCGATTTTCTGGAGTAAATAGTCTGTTTCAATTCCAACGGAACGGTATCAATTCTCGCCACTTTGGGGGCTCTTTCAACCGATTTTTTGGAAGCGGTTGTTTTTCCATTTTTCTCCGGTTTTTCTTCCCCCGATTTGGTCGGCTTTACCTGATTGCCGATGGAAATCACCGGAATTTCTGTTTTGGTAGATCCGGTCGCTGGCTGCGAAGTTTGGGCTTTGGCATGGGAAGCCAAAATAAAAACCGGTAAAAACATGAGAATTGAAAATTTAAACTTCATTGAAATAGCTCCTTTTTAGATTAAGTCCGCTTGTGGATGATTCACAAAAATAAAGTCCGATTATAATCAGTTCGCTTTCGGTAGCAATCTAATTTTTCAATGGAAACAATTCAGGTATACTTTCTCCCATGAACTCTTCCTCGAAAAAAATCGACTCTGTTCCCTGGATCAAAGCCGTTCTTCTCTTCGCAGCCTTTTATAATCTGCTTTTTGGAGGATCTGCTCTTCTCTTTCCCTCTTTCTCTCTTCAAATACTCGGGATCGAATCCACAGGACAGACGATTCTCTGGCAATGTCTCGGAATGGTTATCGGAGTTTATGGCGTTGGATATGCGATTGCCGCGTTTCACCCTTTTCAGCATTGGCCGATTGTTCTGGTCGGATTGCTTGGAAAATTTTTTGGCCCGGTCGGATTTTTGTTTTACGCCATTCAAGGAACCCTCCCCTGGAAAATGGGATGGATGCTTTGCTTCAATGATCTGATCTGGTGGATCCCCTTTACACTCATCCTCTATAAAACAGTTCAAAACCGTTCAAAAAATACTTTCTATTGAAATCGGAAAATGGTTAGAGAAATCGGGGAATAAAAACCGCAAAATAAAACGATCATATGTTTTCCCATTTGATTAAAGTAGGTGCGAATTCATTCGCACGAAGAGGTCGAATGAATTCGACCCTACAGAATAAAAATGACATTCTGTACGTCAGAAATTTTCAAAATAAAAGACCTTAATCAAATGGGAAAACATATGATCGTTTTTAGACGAGCATTCAAAAACCGAGGAGCAGTTGATATGCAAAAAAAAATATTTTATTTCTTTATTCTAATCGCTTCGATTTTTCTCATTCATAATCCTCTTTTTTCTGCTGAAGAAAAGCTACTGGGCCAAGTGGAGAAAAAGGGAAATATCTATCTAATTCCATTCGAATTCGAAAATCTGGTTCTTTGGCAAAAAGAGAAATTTGTCCTTCAAAATAAATTACGAGCGAATACGATCAACGTTTCTTTTTTGCAAACTTCTGAAAAACAGACTGACCCAGAAAACAAAACCATTGTGGAAACAGACTTGGGAGGAAACTCAAGGAAAAAAGCGCCGCTTGCCTATAAAAATCCTCGCGTAAAAAATATTAAAATCGGTCAAACTGAAAACCCTTTCAAAAAGAACGGGATCCAATTGCTAAAAACTACTACGGAGACCGATTCTCAGGGAGATCCAATCACCACTTCCACCTATGCCGATGGATCCAAAACAGTCAGCCGCATTTCAAAAGAGAGAAAAGAGGAAAGTTCTTACAATAAAAAGGGGATTTTGGTTTGGCATCATATCGAAGGAAAAGAATCAGAACTGAAATACAATATGACCGAATGGGAAGATGGAAGCATTATTCGGGAATATTCCAAACCGGAGGCAATTTTATCGACTCTATATGATACAGAAAAAAAGAATCTCACTTTTACTTTTTTGAATCCGAACCGGGAAACCATCCGGGAAGTGAGTTGCACGATGGAAGGGTGTGAGTAGTTTATCCACGGCAATTTTTCAGATAATCTTCCATCTCTTCTTCCCCTTCAAAAACCTTCAGATTCGAATGAAGAAAATCGTGCGGACAAATCGTCAAAACCGAGCAGGGGCTCAAACGAACCACTTTTTCCGCAACGCTTCCCATCATGAGATGTTTTAATCCCCCTCTTCCATGAGTGGTCAGAACGACTAGATCAATGGAATTTTCCTGGATGGAAGATTCAATCTCCAAAAATGGATCACCCAATCTCACTTCGAGTTGGGGTTTGATTGAAATTTTGGCGGTTAAACAGGATAGTTTTTCTTCCGCCTCTTTTTTCAGGCTTTTCTCAATCATCATTCGATCCGCGGGAATCGAGAGAACATCGAAGGTGTACAGATCCCTCAAATCAACGACATGAAGCAGATGAAGTTCGGCATTAAAGTCTTGTGCATACTGGGCTGCCGAGTGAAGCGCCTCTTCGGCATGATGGGAAAAATCGATCGGAACCAGTATCTTTTTAAAGTTCTTATCTTCTCCTCTTTGAATCAAAACCGGAGAAGCGGTTTTTCGAATCACTTTTTCAGCGACACTTCCAAGAATAAGATGTTGCAAACCGCTTTTCCCCTGGGTTCCCATCACAATTAGATCAGCCTTTTCTTTTTCAGCGGCTAACAAGATTTCGACCGTTGCCTTCCCTTTTTTGACAATCGTTTCTATTTTAACCGTGCTGTTTTCTGCCGGATGCAAACGTTTAAGCTCTGAATCAATTTTGGCTTTCAGCTTCGCCTCAATATCTTTCGGAAAAACAATATATTTTAGGATTTCGCTATCGAGCGCTCTTTCAAAGACATGTAAAACAACGAGGGAGGATCTGTATTTTTCTGCCAGTCGAATCGCGGTGGCAAGTGCATTTTCACTTTTTTCAGAGAAATCGTATGGCACTAAAATTTTTTGAATATTCTGCATTTAAACCTCATAAAATAATTTGTTTACAAATCTTCTTTATTCCAGAGATAATTTAAAAATGAATCCTGAATTGAAAAAAACAATTATTTGTTTACGAATTAGTTCCATTATCTATTTTTTACTCGGATTTGCTTTTTTATTTTTCTTTATCACGTTATCTCATGAAATATTTCCTGAAGTAAATGCAAATACTGCAAAGCTAATCGGAGTTTTTACTGCACTTATTTCATTTATTTTCACCGTTGGAATCGGAGTTTTTGTCGAGATTGTTATTCATGGGCTTAAAAAAACAAAATATTGGTCTTGGATCGCTGCAATCATATTAACCGCCACCTATATCCCTTCTCTTTTCATCATTTTAGGAATTATTGGAATTTTGGGATTATTAAACAAATCGGTGGTAGCTGATTTTCAAAAATCAAGAGTGAGAAAAGTTAACGTCCTCCAATAAACATCTTTTTCGGGAAAAAGATTCGATGTCCCGAAGCTGATTCAAACTCAACTCCATTTTCATTCCACTGAACGGCAGAGCGATAAATATGATTCTGAATCGTCTCTGAATAATCTTTATAAAATTCAAATGGCATCTGATGACCGTAGGCAGGAGCATCTTTTCCTCTTCCAATAAAAAGATAAAAATGATTTCCGGATAGTCGCGACCGCTCAATAACTGACAAGCAATAGGGATCGAGTGAGTCGTAGTGAACTAACGATGGCTGACAGGTTTGAAAAACAATTTTTTCTTTCAAGGGAAGATTCACCACAAAAATCAAAACAAGAATAACAAGAAAAAAAAGAGGGAAAAATCCGCAGAAATAAAGCAAGTTTTTTAGTTTTCGATTCATGAGAAGGCGTAAAAATTTCTTGGCCAGGCGTGAAGCTTGACTTCTTTTAATTCTTCGGTTGAAAGCAACTTTCTATCGGAAACTTTGCAATTTTCTTCAACATGTTCGAGCGTTCGCATGCCTGGAATAACGGTTGAAACGGCCGGATGTGAAAGGCAGAACTTCAAAGCCGCTTGCGACATCGACTGGATTTCATCCCGGATTAAAAATCTCAACTTTTCAACTCTTTCACAGGTTTCGCGAAGCCGATCTCCGGAAAAATATTTTTTTCTCCAATCGGACGGATGAAATTCGGTTTCGGGAGTGAGCTTACCAGTCAAAGACCCTTCATCCAGAGGAACCCGGGCAATCACCGCCACCTTTTTTTCCAAACATAACGGAAACAAATTCTTCTCGGGAGATTGATCGAAAAGATTATAAATCACTTGAACGGAATCGATCAATCCGGATTCGATCAGTTTTAAGGCACTTTCCGGTTCATGATCGTTGATTGAAATCCCGAAAAAACGGATTTTTCCAGACTGTTTCAGTTTTTGAATCATCTCTGGCCAGTCGGTTTGAGTTAACCAGCTATCGCTCCAGACATGAAGTTGCTGAAGATCGAGATGATCTCTTTTCAGATTTTTTAGACTT
>CAZSRQ010000001.1:0-60558 GCA_964609335.1 uncultured Pseudomonadota bacterium | reverse complement strand
GAATTGAATTTGCAGATTTTCTCCCGGATTTACTTCCGAGGAATTTTTGATCGGAATCAAATTCAATTTTCCTTTTTTCAACTCTTCCCGGTAGGTAATCGAATATCCTCTCTCCAACACCGCCAGCGGAGAGAGTGTTTTCAATGCTTTGCTAAAAACCGCTAATTCCCCTTTTATCTGGATGAGATGGTTTGCCATCGCTAACTTTAGCCGATCGATTGATTCGTCGAGTTTTTGAGTAAGTTCTTCGATTTTGGTTTTTGGATGTTTCAAATGGCTTCGATAAAATTTCAGTTTTTCGTTTAAAGTATCGAGCATTCTTTTCATCGATTGATAAAGATCCATTTTAATTGATTGGACGGTCATCTCCAGATCCATCTTCACCGGCACTGCCAGCTCTGCAGCGGCAGAGGGGGTTGGGGCACGGAGATCCGCAACATAATCGGAGATGGTAATATCGATTTCATGTCCAACGGCCGAGATGACCGGTAGGCGAGACGCAGCAATCGCCCGGGCAACCACTTCGGTGTTGAATGCCCATAAATCCTCCAAAGATCCCCCTCCGCGGCCGACGATGAGAAGATCGATATCCTCAAATTTGTTTAACTCTTCGATCGCTTGGGCGATTTCGTTGGCGGCTGAATCTCCTTGCACGTTCACCGGATTCAATAAAATTTCGATGTTCGGATATCGTCGTTGCAGAATATGAATTAAATCGCGAATCGCTGCGCCGGTGGGGGAGGTAACGATTCCAATTTTTTTGGGGAGAAAAGGAAATGGCTTTTTTCGGGCGGCGTCAAATAATCCTTCTGCTTCGAGTTTTTTCTTCAGTTGTTCGAAAGCGAGCTGGAGTGCGCCAACTCCTTTGGGTTCCAGATACTCGACAACGATTTGATAGTTGCCACGAGGTTCGTAAACCGTGATTCTCCCGTTGGCGATGACTTCCAGTCCATCCTCCATCTTGAATTTTAAAAGGCGATTTGAACCGCGAAACATCACTGATTGAATTTGTCCCCCTTCATCCTTTAAAGAGAAGTAGTAATGTCCTGAAGAATGGTTTTTGAAGTTGGAGATCTCGCCTGAAATCCAAACCGACTGGAAATTTCCTTCAAGAAGGGATTTGATCTCTGAGTTGATTTCAGAAATAGTATAGATTCTGGCCGGCATAGGTTTTCAAATTTAAGACATTAGATCTAAATCCAAATTGATGGTTCGACCCGCTTCGCCTCGCTGAAGCTTCCGCGAAGCGGGTCGAAGGGTCACTTTGGATGATTTACGTAAGAGATCTATTTTCTCAAGATAAATGTCAAATTCAATCAAGGAGATAAAAAAATATATGAATTCACTTTTAATTTTTGATCTCGATGGAACTCTGGTCGATTCGCGAATGGATATTCGGAATTCCCTCAATTACGCCTTGAATCAGGAAGGATTTCCATCTTTACCGGGAGAGGTGATTGACAATTTTGTCGGCCGGGGAATGATTCAGCTGATTCAAGATGCGCTTGGAAACCGATCCCCCAAAGATTTAAAAAGAGTCGTGAAAACTTTTTGGGAATATTATTTTGAACATTTACTCGACGAAACGGTTTTATATTCTGGCGTGATAGATTTCTTAGAAAAATTTTCTCATCATCCCAAAGCGGTAGTGACAAACAAACCTTATCTTCTCTCGAAAAAAATTCTCGAAGGGCTACAAATCGATCCTCATTTCAAATGGCTGATCGGAGGAGATACCTTGAAAGTTCAAAAACCTTCTCCCGAAGTTTTAAACCCGATTTTCAAGGATTTTGAAACGAGGCCAGAAACCATCATTATCGGTGATTCGGAGATCGATATTGAATGTGGAAAAGCGGCTGGTATCGTCACTTGTGCCATCAGTTATGGTTTTAGGAGCAGGGCAGATCTTGAAAAGGCAAAACCAGATTTTCTGGTTGACCGGTTTGAAGAGCTAGCCGGTTTGGATTTTTTCAAATAATTTCTAACAGTTTTTGTAGGGTTCAAAATTTCGAACTCTGTACTTTTTATTTTCTCACCGCTAAAACCGCTGCCGATTCACCCAGTTCGATCAATTCAATCTGATATCCCAAAGCTTCCATCTGAACAGGTTTTGCCGGTTTTCGTCCGCCGGAAGATGAAAGAAGAAGATCTTTTTTTCCTTTATTGTTTGAAACGAGAATTCGGATTCCGATTGATCCTTCTCCTTCACAGTTTAACCCATCTTTGCAAAGAGTATCGACCATCTCAATCGCTTTCAGAGTCAGATTCTCTCCATTAATTTTTGCTTTTTGATTTACTTCGAGTGTAAAAGTTTGATTCAGATCGACATTCAATTCGGATCTGTTTTTTGAGGCTTGGATCGGTTTTACCAGTTTCACTGTTTTCGCGGTAAAGAGACCATTTTTTTGCAGAGAGCCATCCACAGAAACATAATCCTTTTCCTTGATCGATTTAAATCCTTCATAACCGGTTCCGGAATCAAAGTTTGTTGTCGGAAATACCCAGACTCTTTGGAGTGGAGGAAGATCGACTGAAAAACTATGCCCTTCATAATTGACACTTCGAACGTATCCTTGAATTTCTACAGCGTGAGCGGTTGAAAAAAAGAATGTCAATAAAACCAAAAAAAGGTTAATTTTTGTAAAAGACATATTTATTTCCTTCTTATTTTAGATTAACTTCTTGTTTTAAGAATTAAGTCCAAGGGCACCTCTAAAAACTCATGATTCTCAATGATCCTTCGACAGGCTCAGGATGTCCCACCCAGGAAATCAATAAGCTATAGGGACATGGTGAGCGTAGTCGAACCATACATTTGAGTTTTTAGAGGTGCCCCCAAAGCAGTCTATCATTGAATAAAAAATGAAGAAAACCCTTCTTTTCATCCTGCTGTTTTTATCTTTTTTTGCTTTTACCCGCTCTTTTATCGTTCAGGCTGAAACTCCCGAAAGTTCTCCAACCTCCCAACCGGCGAATCCACTTATTGCAGAAGATCTGGCCAGTTTAGAAACTTATAAAAAACGACTCGACGAAATCCAAGGTGATCAGCTGATTTTGCAAAATAGAATTGTCGAAGGGCAGACGAGTCTTAAAACCGAAACAGCCAAGGCCAATGCTTTTTTGGAAATTGAGGAGATTACTCCGGAAGAATTCAAGCCGTATCTCAATCAATGGCGACTCATGGCCGACTCCTATCGGGATGTTTTGAAAGATATCGATCATCCGATTGATGAAGTGAGCCAGATGCAGGTTCGATTGAGCAGCCGATTGAAACTTCTTCAGATAAAAATCGGTGATCTTAAGTTATCCTTGAGTCAACTTCCCAAAGGGGAAAAAAGCCCCGATCTTGCAAGTTCACTGGCACAATTCAATTTGCTCAATCGGCTTTATGAAACCCAGAATGATCGAATCGAAAAAATATTATCCCAGTTGGGAAAAAACAAGACCGCATTGACGCTTTCCTATCAACTCTGTGAGCAGAATCGTCAGCTTTTGGAACAACGATGGGAATCGATCCGCTTTACACGTTTTAAAATGCGCCAACAGCCCAAATTTTCCGAAGAAACCTTCTTTTTGGCGAAACATGAACTGAAATACAGAGCCCAGAATTTTTCCTCTTCTCTCGATCTGATCCACGATTATTTTAAAGAGGTTTTTAAAACGCTCACCTCGAAAAATTTTCAGGGATTGATCGCCCTGCTTTCCATTTTGGGGCTCGGATTTGTTCTTTTTTGGATCAGAAAAATTGCCGGAAAAGTTCTCCTGGATGGGGAGTTTTCAATTTTGGAGAAATTCGGAAGAAGATTTTTCGCGAGTTTTTCTGCGACGGTTGTTTTCTTTTCCCCTTTTCTTGTCTTGGGGATTATTCTTTTTCTCTTTTCCGATCTTCGTCAGCCGATTGGATGGTTCATTTTTGTTTCAGGATGTTTTGCCTATGGATTTTTTCTGATCGTTCAATCGATCTATCTTTTGCTCAGAAACTATCGGTCATTTCCCCCTCTTTTGACGATTCCTCCACAAATTGCCGATCGGATGAGTTTTCGATCGATTTTCCTTTTCGGTTTTATTTATCTTCATCTTTGCATTGATTTACTCTCCTCTATTCTCGAATATGAATCCGAGGCGAGTCGTCTGATTCAATGGTGTCTGGATATTTTTATTTTTGGCCTTCTGTTCTTTTCTGCGCGTGCCAGCTGGATTTCAAGTCTTACCCACTATCCCAATCGATGGATGCCCCGTTTTCTGAAGATTGTTCTGAGAGTTTTTATTCTGCTGATCTTGGTCTCGATCATTGCGCTCGATGGAATGGGATATACCTATCTTTCCGATTATCTGGCGGATGGAAGTCTGAAATCGCTCGGAATCATTCCACTTCTCTTGTTCTTGAAAAAGGGATTCGATGAACTGATCAATCACAATTTTTTTGAAAAGGGATTTTCCCGTTTTAAAATAAATTTTGATCTTCTTTCGAAATGGAAAAAAACGCTGCATCATTGGGTCAGCCTCGGATTTTCAGTTCTGTTTGTTTTTTGGATTGTCACTATCTGGGATGTTCGACCTGAATTTGTCAATCTGGGTCACCAATTTCTTGCCCAGGGTTTCTTGATCGGAAAAATGAATTTGACGATCGGTTTGGGAGTTTCTGTTTTTCTGACCCTCTATTTATCGATGGTGGTTTCGAGATTGATCCGGGCAATCTTAGAAAGAAATTTTTATAAAAAACAGCAATGGGATATCGGAATTCAGCATGCCTTGAATACCGGAATCCATTATGTGATTGTTCTCGTTGGAATTCTTGTGGCACTTCGTCTTTTGGGTTTTGATATCCAGAATATTACGGTTCTCGCCGGAGCTCTCGGAGTTGGATTGGGCTTTGGATTGCAAAACCTTGCGAATAATTTTGCGAGTGGAATCGTTCTTTTAATCGAACGTCCGGTGAAAGTGGGAGATTTGATTCAGCTTGGAAATGTCATTGGTCGAGTCAGGCAGATTGGTGCAAGATCGACCGCTCTTGAAACGGGAGAACGGGCAACTATTCTTATTCCAAACGGTGAACTGGTTTCTTCTCATGTGACCAACTGGACCTACGGAAACTCGATCGCCGGATTTTCAATTCCAATCAGCGTTGCCTATGATACCAATCTGGAGAATGTGAAAAAGCTTCTGGTGGAAGTTGCCTCCTCCAACTCTTTCATTCTTTCCGACCCTGCTCCGCACGTTGAATTTAAAGGATTTGGTGAATCCTCCATTGATCTTATCCTCAAAGCCTGGGTCAAAGATGTCGAGAAAAAAGGGGAAGTTCAAACCGATCTTTTCTACAAGATCCATGAAACTTTCAAACAGAACAAGATTGAGATTCCCTATCCGCATCGCGAAGTAATTCTCCATGAAAAGAATTGATTTTATTTGAGCAACTATTTTCAAGTCTCCGCGAGATCACCTTCAAGTCAAATCATTTCAAATCATTCAAAAAGGAGATCCATATGGAAGGTTCAAAAGCGATCGGGTTTGTCAAACTTTGTGATGCAGATCAGGGCTCTACATTGAAAGAAATAGCCGATCAGATAAAAGATCAGCGATATCCTCTCAAAAAAGAGAATATCTGCAAAGATTACTCCAGCGCTTCCGCAACCGCGTACGACGATGGATCGCTCCTGTTTGTCAAAACAATTTTTCAGGATAAAGATAATCCCGAAGACAGGGATTACACGATCATTGAAAGGCAACTGAAGGTTCTAAAAGATGGAACAGGTTCGATTGTAGAGTCCAGAATTCCTGTTCAGGGTGGAAAAATAGATCCGCGATCGATCCAGAATTCGAGTTTGGCGAGAGATCTTCGTTTTAATCCGCAGGGAGTGAAAAAAGCGGCGGAGTTGATAAAAGGGAAAAAGTGATACCGGTGAAGTGAATGTGTGAAAGCGGTGGAGAGTTTTATCTGCGCAATTTGCCCAACTCCTCATACAAATAAACCGCCGCTTTCATCCCTTTTTTCCAATCCGAAATCGACAAGCTCTCGTTTTCTCCATGGGCGTTGCAGATCGGATCTTCAATGCCAATCAGTAGTGCAGGAATATTTCCAAACGTTTCAGTGAAAGGTTTCACAAAAGGGATCGAGGCACCACAACCGATAAAGACAGCCTCTCTTTCAAATCCTTTTTCCAGGGCTCTGGAAGCTGCGTCAAAAGCGGCTCCTTTCGGTTCGACCCGCCAAGGTTCACCCGCCGCTCCTTCAATCACTTTTACCTCCGCTCCAAAAGGTGGATTTTGCGTCAAAAAATGACAAAGTTGCGTCAAACATTTTTTCGGATTTTGTCCGGCGACGATTCGAATCGAGACTTTTGCCCGGGCGAATTCAACGATCTGGTTGCTTGTTTTTTCAACTGAGGGGGCATCGATTCCCAAAATATTGATCGAAGGATAACACCAGATTTTTTCGTATAAAGAGAGTTGTCGATTTCCGATCCATTCCAAAGAATCGACCGATTGAAGTTCTTTCCGAAATCTTTTTTCATCTAAGGGAAGTTTTTCCAAAAGAGCTTTTTCGTGTAAGTCGGGTTTGGGAACATCCTCATAAAAATTCGGGATCGCAATCGTCCCATCTTGATTTGTGAGTCGGGATAAAATCTTGTTTAAAACCGTGACCGCATCGACGACCGGCCCACCCCACATCCCGCTATGGACCGGATGATCCAACGTTCTCACCTCTACAATCGCGTCGACAATTCCTCTCAAGCGGTAGGTAATCGAGGGGAGCCCCTCCTCCAAATTTCCAGTGTCAGTTAATACCATGACATCGGATTTCAGCTTATTTTTATACTGATTCAAGAAAACTCCCAAATGTTCGCTGCCGGTTTCTTCTTCTCCTTCGACTATGAAACGGACATTGAGTGGAAGTTTTCCCGCTGTTTTCAGATAAGCCTCGATCGCGTTGAGATGCAATAAAACTCCTGCTTTGTCGTCGACCACTCCGCGTCCATAAAGCCGGTTGTCTTCCCTCAAGGTTGGTTCGAAGGGAGCGTTTTTCCAATAGTCGGATCTTCCGGGAGGTTGAACATCGTGATGACCATATAAAAGGACGATCGGTTTTTCTTCGGCATGCAACCAATCCCCATAAATATAGGGGTGGGCTCCGGGAATACGCAATATTTCAACATTTTCAAGTCCGACCTCTTTCATTCTTTTTGCGGTCCATTCGGCTGATTGCTCCAATGCTTCCGGAGGATATCCCGGAAAACTGACGCTGGGGATTTTCGAGAGCTGAACCAGTTCTTGGAGAAAACGATCAAAATGGGATTCGAGATAGGGAATGGGAAGATTCATAGAAAATCAGTAAAAATAAATTCTGAAAATTTAGCAACTTCAAATTTGGAGAAACGAATGATTTATTGAAGGAATGAGTCGATTTAAAAAAGGAATCTATGAAATAATAACCACAATTTCAAAAAAGGGGAGAAGCGATGCTTGAGGGAGCAAAAGCAATTCAATTTGATGGAGCCGTTTGTTCGTCCGTTGTTTCGGATCCTATTTCAGTTGGTTTGAAGTGTGAGGAACCGCAGGCCTCTTTCATACACAGAACAGACGAGACAAAATTTCAATCTCTTTTAAAAGGGGAAATCCGGGGAAGAACAGCCGAAAAACCAAAACCGGCAGAGGATTCTTATCATTCGCCGATCCCATTGGATGACGAATGTACCTGGAGCGAGACAAAAAATTGCAGGACAATGACCACGACCAAAACAACCTACGATTCAGAAGGTAAAGCCCATAGTACGACAGAAACTACTTGTGAATGTACCATTACGAAAACATGTGGAAATGTTGTGATTCATGATTCTTCGAGTACCGACGGTTCCTGTTGATACATTCTTTGGGGGAAAAGCCAGATGCCATTGGATGAAATTATTTCAGCTTGTGTGAAGGGGGTGACAAAATCGGTCTTGGAGATTTGTCTCCCTTTTGCCTCCTCGGATCGGGAAGTGGCGCAGTTGACTTCCAATATTCGTGAAGTGAGTGAGCAAAAATGCAGGGACTTTTTTTCAAATAGAATTCCAACTCTTGTTCCACCTTCTCAACTCACTCCACGAACTGCAGAGAGCGTTTCAAAAATTGTGTTTTCAGAAATCATGGATCTCGTGATCAGGGGGGGAAATCAGCTTCGCTGTCAGGAGTTGATGCGTCCGAATGGTCTGGAGTTGCCGAATCGCCAAAAAGTGGAATCGGATTTGTTCTCCAAAATGGTAGAATTGTTTTCTTTGCCTTTTATCCATCCCATTTCTCTTTCAAATCCGGAAACTCAATTTTTAGATCAGCTGCTCGTGAATACAATGATCACCTGTCTTGTCGGAGGGGGAATTTGTTATCTTTTTGGACCTGCCAAGATTGTGGAAGCTGGCGGCAAAATAACCCGACTCATTGGTTTGAGGATGCAACCGTTAGAGCTCTGTGGAAAAATTTTCTCAAACTTTATCAGAATCAGATAAAGTTTTAAGAGAACAAATATTCAAGATCTTCGATACTCAGCTTTTTCCCCAGAGAAGAATCGGCTCTCAAAACCCCCTGTGCCAGGCTTTTCTTTCTCTCTTGCAGGGCGAGAATTTTTTCTTCAACACTGTCTTTGGTGATGAGCTTGTAGGAAAAAACATGCTGAAGCTGGCCCAATCGATGCGCCCGATCGGTCGCCTGATCTTGCACGGCCGGGTTCCACCAGGGATCATAATGAATCACATAATCAGCACCGGTCAGATTCAGCCCGGTTCCTCCGGCTCGCAAACTGATCAAAAAGGCTGAAACATTTTTGTTGTTTTGGAAGTTGCTGATTTTTTCTTCCCGTTTGCGGGTTCGTCCATCGAGATATTCATAGACAATATTTTGTTCCTCGAACCATTTGCGGATGATTCCGAGCATCTCGACAAACTGGCTGAAAACAAGTATTCGATGCCCTTCACTCAAAACCTCCAGAATCAGATCTTTAAAATCGTTCATTTTCCCCGATTCAATTTTCTTTTTGTTGAAAGGATGTCCGAGCAGATGCGGATGACAACAGGCTTGGCGAAGACGCAATAAAGCGGTGAAGATTGAAATCTGGCTTTTCTCGATTCCCTCTTCTTCCACCTGGGAAAAAATCTGGGTTCGACAGGCGGCAAGAATCTCTTGATAAAGTTTTCGTTGATCCTCTTCCATCTCTGAATAGTGGATGATTTCTGTTTTCGGTGGAAGTTCCGTCGCCACTTCATCTTTCAATCGTCTTAAAACGAATGGAAAAATCCTTTTTCTCAGATGTTCGAGCACTTCCCCCTCTTGTTGCAACTCAATCGGCTGCTGATATTTTCGTTGAAAGTGGGTGAAGCTTCCCAAAAATCCGGGCATCAAAAAATTGAATATCGACCATAACTCGGAAAGCCTGTTTTCAAGCGGAGTTCCGGTGAGTGCCCATCGCTGTCTCGATTTCAGTTCTTTCATCAGGATTGCAGTTTTGCTCCGGTAGTTTTTTATATTCTGAGCCTCATCGAGCGCAACCGTTGCCCATTTGATTTTCGCCAATTGATCGGCATCTCTCCTGAAAATGGCATAACTGGTAATCACCATATCCATCTGATCCATTTCGGAAAAGTTTTTTTGTCTTTGGGAATCGACATGCAATAAAACTTTCAGATCGGGAGTAAATTTCTTCGCCTCACTCAGCCAGTTAAAAACAACCGAAGTGGGTGCGATCACGAGACTTGCCCCTTTTTCTCCGCGATCTTTCTGGCTTTGCAGAAAAGTGAGCAGCTGGATCGTTTTTCCGAGCCCCATGTCATCGGCCAAAATTCCATGAAAGTGGTGTTCATGAAGGAAATTGAGCCAGTCAAATCCGTGAAGCTGATAATTTCTTAAAATCGCGCTTAAATGGGCCGGGGCCGGATAATTCGGAATTTTTTCAGCGGTTTTTAACGACTGAATCGCACTCTGCAGACTTTCATGCTGACTCCAGTCAACTTTGATCAGGCTGTCGAGATACGGCGCATGAAACTGTGAAAGTTTTATTTTTCCCTCTTCGTCAAATTCGGTTTCAAATTCTGCCAGCCTTTTTTCAAAATCAAGAATCTGATCCTGGTTTATTTTTGCAAAACCTTTTCCAGGAACTGCCAGATAACGTTTTCCCGACTGGATCAAGTTCCGGATAATTTCAAAGGGGATCTTGATCTTCTCAATCTCGAAATCAAGATTCACCGAAAACCAGTCCATTCCGACGGAAGAGATGTTTCCTTTCAGCTCGCTTTTTCCCAGATTTGAAAAAACCTTGAAATGTTTTAGATGATCATCTCCTTGCAGGTTCGCCTGTTTTTTCAATTGGGGAAGCTCTTCCGAAATGAAGTCGAGAGCCGATTCTCCGCCGGTTTCGAATTGATTGGAGGCGACTCTTCTGAAACCTTGGGCATAAAACTGGTCGAGGGTCTGTTTTTCGAAGACAAGATCCCGCTGAATCAGGATATTTTTCCCATCCTCTTTTAATTCAACCAGCAAATCAGATTCTCCCTGGCTTGGAGGAACTTTCTGTCCACGATAAATGAAATGAATATTGAGAATCAGTTTGTCTTTGATGTCATCTTCTGAAATCGAATAGCTCACCTCGGGTGTCGATTTGAAAATCTGGGGGACATAAAAATTTTCAGGCGTAATCAGCTCGGATTTTTTTGACAGGTTGGGTAGAATATTTTCGATAAAATCGGCTGCTTCATGACCGGTGAGGGTTAGAACCCCTTCAGAGTTGAAGTCATTCAATAAAGAAGTTACCGCAGTACTTTTGATCGGATAAAAAACATTTTCATGAAACAGCCAGGGGCGATTTCCCTGAAAGAGAAAACCTTCTGAAAGTGAAAAATGTTTTTTCGTTTCTTCATTTTCAAAACTTGCCTGCAAAACAATCTGATTGGAGGTTTCTTTCAGCAGGTGAACCACCGGATTCAAGGGAACAGCCGAAAAACGGATCGGATCAAACGATTCAAAAGCATCGACTTTCGAAAACTTTGAAAGTCTTGCCAAGAAAAAGGCGATCTGTTTTTTGGGGATGACAAAAGCCTCTTCCGCGGTATCAAATTTTGCGAAACGGAGAATTTGCTGGATAAAACTGCGATGGGCAGAATCAAGCTCGTGCACTGCAGGGGATGCCTGGGTCAGATTCACCAGATTGATGCCGAATTTTTCAAACCGGTTGATCAGTTTATCCTTGTAAACTACCCGTAGAAAAAGCCCATCTTGTCTCGGATGAAAGGCGATTTTGTAGGCGAACTCGACCCCCTCCGCTTCTTCTGTATCAGAGCCGATTGGAAAGCGATCTTCTTTTTTGTGAGATAAAACCATAGCGACTTGGCAGAATAGCGAAACAGAAGAGTCTTGGCTAGAGGGAATTTGGTGAGAAGGCAAAAGAAAGTCGTTTTTTAACTGCTTTAAACCGATTTAAGTTGTTTCAGTGCCTCTTTCTTGCCGATTGGGACGACCCTTCTCTTTTTCAGGGTCGAAAGTCCGAAAAGAGTCAGGAGGCAGATCAGCGAGGTAAAAGTCCCCTGAGATGGAATCACTTGCGAAAAAAAGATCCCCAGAAGCGAAAAAACAATTTTAACCAGATCTGAAAACCATTTTTTCATATCAATTCCTTTATGAAATCTCTTCCTTCAGAGTAGCAAAAAATTTGCCAGATTTTGCTCTTACCAAAAGTGGACTTTTCCCCGCAAAGCCTGTAAAAACAGGCGAAAAAAGAGAGCAGAGATGTCAAAAAATAGTGTTGAAGGGGGTAAAAAAAAATTGCAAAAAAAAACAATGGAAGTTAAGCCAACGTGAAACCTTAAAATGAAAGGATGAATGTATGGTTTTGTTAAATTCTGAATCGATTGAGCTCGGCACGAAAGCGACTGATTTTAATCTCGTCAACGCCATCGACCATCAAAAATATTCTCTCGCCAGTTTCGCCGATAAAAAAGTTTTGGTGATCCTATTCATCTGTGTTCATTGTCCATACGTCCAGGCGATTGAAGATCGGCTCACCCAGTTAAGAAAAGATTTTGAAGGTAAATCAGTTCAATTAATCGGAATCTGCGCCAATGATCCAACCGATTATCCGGAAGATTCCCCTGAAAACCTGAAAAAACATGCCTTGGCGAAGGGGTATGGTTTTCCCTATCTCGTCGATGATACCCAAGAGGTCGCCAAAGCTTATGATGCTGTTTGTACCCCCGATATATATGTCTACGATCAGGATCGAAAACTTGCCTATCATGGAAGAATCGATGACAACTGGAAAGATGCCTCCAAAGTGAAAAAGCACGATTTGAGGGATGCAATTCTTGCAATTCTTGAGGGTCAGGCTCCGGCTGAACCGCAGTTTACTTCGATGGGATGTTCGATTAAGTGGAAGAAAGGTTAGTAAATTTATTGAGAAATTCTTTAGGAACCAGAATAGGAATTTGATGATATTCTTGAACTCTTAGAATTTCTCTATCTATTCTTTTATACTTAACGTGCAAATCCAAGCTGTAATGAAACTTTTCTATTCAAGACATCATACGAAGACTCCAAAAAAAATCGAGACAACAAATGAGTTGGGTGAAAAGCGGTCCTTACAAAAGGGTTTATTCCCCAAAAGTTCTTCATATCAATAGAACCATTTTCCAAAGATTGTTGAAGTGAAAGAGAGATGGTCCCCTCTACCCCTTCGCAGAAACTTAGGCGAAGTCCAGAGAGGTATTGGCAACTGTTGATTCTTAAAGCAAATTGGAACCCGATTGGCTGAGGAAGATTTCCCAAAACCTGCAAGCGCCCCCAAAGGCTCGCAGCGAAAGGAAGTAGAACAACACTCCCTTTTTCAATCGACCGTTTTCCAATTTCTCCTCCTAATCCTAAGGAGAGTCCGATCTCATTTGGGATTGGAAGGGAGATAAGACTGTTTGTTTATGCTCTGATCCATCGATAAAAATTCTTTGAAAACGGAGTGTAAGAATAAACAGTTCCTTCAAAAAAAGTTTTTGACGAGTTTATTCCTCTTGAATATTCCTCCTCTTTCCGTTCCAGTTGGTCGTAAACAATTTTAAGAATTTTTGATAGCGTTTGCGGTTGCTCCATTTCCAAAAAATCTTTCATTTTTTTTCGGATAAGATGAGTCAATTGATGTCTTTGGAGTTTTTCTCCTTCAACGGGAGAGATGGATTCTTTCGAAGAGAGATGTCTATACTCTTCCATAGCTTCCTTCTCGAAGGAGAGGGAATGAAGAGAAGGGCTCAGCAACTTTAAAAGTTGTACTAAATGTTCGCGATCAAAATAAACCCAGTAAGGAGAGAGAACGGTTTCTAAAGTTGAAAAATTCAGAGAAACGGTTTTCAATCCTTCCTTAAGTTTTAGGATTTTTTGTTTAGGCATTCGTAGATCCGAGAACCATTGCGATGGGTTTTGACGCACGATTCTTTTAAGCTCTTCCAAAATGATTTCATCGGCCGCTTGAAAATAGTTTGTAGGATGGAAGCTTACGGCAACTCCATGTTGACCCAACTCCCAAGCTTCGATGAGAGCCATTCCCAAAGCAGTGATCGGCTTTGGATGAAGTCCATCAGCGGTTAGAAGATCCTCCAGTCCAGAGAGATCAACCTTGCCAAATCCTTCGAGTTGATCCACCGATAATCCCTCTTTGAGGATTCGATTAGAGAAATCGTTGCTTGAATTTAGAACCGTCCAACCAAGAGGTTCTAAGGTTTCTTGGATGGTGCGATGGAGTTCAGCATACTCCCTCTTTAACCTTTGATAAGTCGCTTGAGAGAAAATCATATTTTTGGGGATAAGTACTTTTCCTGATTTCGGGTCTTTTTCTTCAAACCAGGAGTGAATGGTATATCCCTCGGTCAGTTGCTTTCCATCTTCTGTATAAATCTTATTCTCAGGACGGATTTCTCTTAAAATGATAGAAGAAATATCGGGGGGAAGCGTAAACACCCTTAAAATCCCTGGATATTCATCGACTAAGGATCGCGTTTTTTGATCGAGTTCTTCTGTATAGGTTCGAATTCGCGACCGATCGATCCGTTCGTTCCCCACCATTGAATCGATTAGGTTGTTTCCACCCAGCCTGATCTGAAAAAGAGGAGCAGAGGAAGATGAGAGAGAACTCTTCATTCTCTTCTTAAATTCATCCATCAAATAATCTAAATGAGTTTGTCCGGTTTTATAATCTCTTTGAAGAGCAGGTTTAATGAATCCATCCCTGATGATAGAAAGATTGAATTTTGCGTCAAATGGATCAATGATTCTCGTTTCTGAAATAAAATCTGGACCGAGCGTTGCGCCTGAAAAACGATGCACAAGCATATTCGAATCGGGATTCTCATAAACTGTATTGAATCCAAACAAGACATTGAAATAGCTCAACTGATCTAAATCAACGAAGCCAACAGCGCCCTTATACCCTGCAATTTTCAATAATTCATTGAGTGCTTGTGTTGTGCCGCTATCGCCAGCTACAACAGCGGTTTTAACAAGTTTCTTTTCTGGGAATATTGTTTGAAGTTTTTCTCCATACTGGCATTTCAACAAATACCAGAGAGAATAGATTGATTGGGAGGCAGCATCTTTGCTCAGGGAGCTAAAAGGAGTCGGTGGATTTGACGCGGAAGAATCTATTCTTTGACGCAGTTCTTGGAGATTGTTCCATAGCATTCGAGTGAGTTCAGCACGTTTTTGTTGTCTTAAGCTTAGGGCGCTAAATTTTTTATTTTTATCGAGTGGATTATAAACTTGAGAATAATACGCAAAGGTAGAACTCAAATGCTCAGGATGAAGAGGATCGATATCGGAAAGATGAACGATAGAATCACCATCCCCTAATGAAGTCGCAGGCATGAAGTAGGATTGAAGTTCAGAAACATTTAATCGAGTCGCTGATTCGGAAGAGCATGTAAGATTTTTTTCTGATATTTGTGCTCCTTTAAATATTAGAATGGATGAATTAATTTTTTGTGGTTCTAATTAGATTCTCGGCGAGAATAGAAGAAAGTTGCGAAAAATAAATGACGCACTATTCCAACTTTATGACGCAGTTCTAAAAAATTATGACGCAGTTTTTAAAAAGGAGAATAGATCTTTTGATAAGGCGGAATGGCATTCAACCCATTTATTATTCTGTGGATGTCTAAACTTTAACTTTGCTGCATGTAGAAAAATTCTCTCAAAATTTTTGAAACTTATTTTTTCTCCACCATAAAGTTTGTCTCCAACAATCGGAAAACCTAAGAAAGAGAGGTGGGCACGAATTTGATGTCTTACTCCCGTCAATATTTTTACTTTGAGTAAAGTGAAATTTTTAAAAGTTTTCTCGATAGAAAATAAAGTAATTGCTGTTTGTTTTTTTAGATTTGATGAATCTTTTTCAACGACTTTCATTTTCTTTTTATTTTTTGGATGGTGAATGATCGGCAAATCTATTTTTCCATTAAGCGGAATTTTTTTCGCATCCATTTTCCTCACGACTAGCGCTAAATATTCTTTTTCAACTTTTCTTTTTTTAAATTCTTCTCGGAAAAATTGATAAGCTTCTTTGGTTCTGGCGATGAGTAATAACCCTGAAGTCTCGTTGTCGAGGCGATGAACTAATCCTCCTTCTAAGGGAGAATTTCCGATTGAGGCGATTTCGGGAAACTCCGACAAAACTCCCTGAATCAAAGTTCCTTTTTCTTCCACAGAGAGTGGATGAACCGCGATTCCAGTCGGTTTCTCAACTACTAAGAAATTAGGATCTTCCAAAATAACTTTAATTTTTATTTTCGGATCAGGTTGAATAGATTCATTCCAATTCGTTTCAAAGGATAACTTTTCTCCTCCTTTGAGAAAAATTCCTTTTTTAAAAACTCGCCCATTCAAGCGAACTAGTTTTTGAAGATTTTTTTTCCAGAAGGTTCTCGAGGTTTTGGGAAAATAATGGACTAAATAGGAATCGAGTCGAATTGGTTTGAGCAGAGAGGGAACAATCAATGCAGGCGGAAAAATCATTTTATGAAATCACTCTTTTTTACGAATTCGAATATTTCCTGCGGAGATTACGGTGAAAGCAGAAGCCATTTCATTTTCATAATGACGCAAAGCTTTTATGACAATATCTGCCTTTGCATTTATCGACAATCCCTCCAATCTTAGAAGAACTACTCCCGAATCAACTAATTTTTGTCTGAATACGAGTTCTCCAAAATCTTTGTCTCCCGTGATCAACAAAGCATTTTTTTCATTAGCCAATTTCAAAACGACTTCATCTGGAATACCTGGCTCTAATTCTGCAATATAAATTACTGAATAGTTTCCGGCGCGCAGTTCTTTCACAATAGGCGAGTCAACACTTTCATCGACAAGAAGATTCATGCAGCTCTTTCTGGAGTTGGATAAACAACATCTGCTCGCAGAGCCTGGGCAGCAAAATCTAAAGAGGCCAATATAGATTCTTTTGTGAGTCGAGGATGTGCGTTGAGAATTTGCTCAATGGTTTCTCCAGCAGCAAGTTTTTCCAAAATAAACTCGACAGTAATACGTGTTCCGCGAACAACAGGTTTTCCCATCATAATGGAAGGATCAGATTGAATCAGTGAATTAGTGCTCATTTTTACCTCCAATTTTTAAGATATTTAATCCCTAAAATAAAAAAGTATAACAAATCAAGTGGTGATCCTTAAAAATAAGTTTGGGTGAAAAGATTACTGTTCATCGGATGCAGGCCCGTTGATAGAAGTTCTTGTATTGCTCTGTTGATATCCGCGAGTCGGTTGGGAAAGCCTTTTATCTATTTTATTTAATAAATTAGTTGCATCGGCTTTATCCCGTTTGATTTCAAACGAGTTAGTGGCGGTTAGCGGAGTCGAGAGCACTTTATTAATTTCTGCTTTTGCCTGATCGTATTGGTAGTCATTCGCATAAAGCTCCGCGAGGGCGACACGGGCTTTAGTGCTATTAGGCGCAATATTGATCGCTTTTTGCAGATGTTCTTTTGCTAGAGTAATACTCCCACCTATAAAAGAGGGAACCTGCATATACCACCGTCCTAAAGCGAGATGCGCATCGCCATTTGAATAACTTGGTTCGATCTGAACCACTTTTTCCATTTCTTCTTTGATAATATCTTTGCTTTTTAAACCGACCAGAATTCCGCTTACCTCCGCTTTTAAGCCGGTTAAAATTCCATAGTAAAAATGGCCACCCGCTTTATTCGGTTGCAAGGCGATCGCCTGTTGTGACCATTCAATTCCGGTATTCAAATAATTCTTTTTTTCGTATTTATCACTGCTCAGGCTGGCGAGATAATAGACATCGTCGGCTCCTTCTACGCGTAATTCGTAGTCTTGCGGGTTGCTAGGAATCAGCCGAGTGTAAATTTCAAAAGCGGATTTCAAGGAATTGAAATCTTCTTTGTTTGCGGTCAGTTTTTTAAGATTAATTCGATCAGAACTTGGAGAACTATTTTCTACGGCGGAAACCTGAAATGAGAAAAGATGAGTGACAGTTGCAAAGACAAAAAAAAGGAACAGAATTCCTTGATTCCCCCCTCGAAACATAATTTACCCCCCAATTCGTTTTTTCCCACTCCCTCGGCAGTGTGGGCATTTTTCGGTGAGGTTGAAAGTTTTGAAGATTATCTTGGTAAACTGCTCATGTTCATAACCATGTTCAGGATACTTGAAATGCGCCAGCTCATGCGCCAGCGTATCTAACATTCTCGATTTTGGAAGTTTGATAATCTTTTTTACCTTCAATTCACCCTTTTTACTTAAATATGTTACCTGCGTATGGGTGGCGATGACAATGACCTTTTTTGCGAAATAAACATTCCCCAATACTCTCATGATCTTGCTTCGTGTCGGTTTAAACGGACGAACCTGTTTGGGTAACATCAGCGAAGGCATTTTTACTTTTGCTTTTTTTAAATAGGGATAAATCCAGGCAAGTTGGGGAGAAACTTTTGAGCGAACAGTTACCAATTCTCTCGATCGTTTTTGACGATTGGTTCTAATTTTTTTCGATGATCGAACACATTTGGATTGAGTCATAAAATTTTTTTAACCTCGACGACTGATAAACGGATAA
Organism: uncultured Pseudomonadota bacterium; assembly: GCA_964609335.1. Lineage (GTDB taxonomy): Bacteria > UBA10199 > UBA10199 > JADFYH01 > JADFYH01 > CAZSRQ01. The sequence continues at coordinate 42,477 of CAZSRQ010000001.1, read as the reverse complement.
GAGCCTTTCAAAAGCCTTAGCACCCTGTTTCGTTTTCTATCAATACCGATTTAAAGAATTGATGATAAATAAGGATTATTTATTTTATATAGTAATTTCAATAGGTTATAAAAATTCTACGTTGGAAGGATTTAAAATATTTTAAGAGGAAATAGGCGCGATCGGATTTGAACCGATGACCCCTGCCATGTGAAGGCAGTGCTCTAACCAGCTGAGCTACGCGCCTGAAATTGTAGATTGTTTAACTGGCATCTCTTAAAAAGGTCAAGAAATTATCCAAAAACCGATATAAATGATGTGTTTTGTCTCCATAGTTTTATTTTAAGTGGATTGCAAATTTATACAACCTCCTGAAATAGTAGATAAATTCCAAATTTTATATTTTGGTATCTAAGTTGCTTAATAAAGTACAGTGGAGGAAAGCAACGTATGGAGCTTGGTTTAGGTAAAATATGGACTAAAGTGACAAATTTCTTAGATTCTCGAGAAGATCCTCGTGGAAGACTTCTAAAAGTTGCCGATCGAGTTGTTACTGGAAATCCAGATTATTATTCTAAAGATCGTTTCAAATTCAAATTTGATCCAAATCCTCAAAACAGTGGGGCGCAAGCACATAAAGAAAGTGGTCAATGTGAAGTGACTGTTGGAGCTGGGTTATTTCAAAAAGGTTCACCCGGAGCTGTTAAAAATAATGATGAATTGGCACTTGTGGTCGCGCATGAGTTTGATCATTGCGTCAATAACGATCAAGATGCTGTTGCACAAAAAGCCAAAGAGCTTGGAGTAGCTGAAGATTCGAACAATCCACAATTATTGGCATTTAAAAGATCATTAGAAATGCGATCAGATAGAAATGCATTACAAAGAATTTCTCAGGCAAAATTTAATCCAGAAAAAGCGGTAGAAGTAGTTGAACGGGAAATTCCAGCTCAGCAACAGGAGATTGCTAACACTGGTCAAACGGCATCATTTATAGAAGGTAGGCTTGATCATCCACTTGCATCAACGCGAGCAACCGCTTTAAAAAGCGAACTTCCTCAAATTCGAGAGATTTCTCATCAAAGAGGAGTTGGTTTAAAAGGTATTTAATGATTCTTTTTAATGTTCCCAAGCATGCTTGATGCAATATTCCGTCGGCTTTCCGCATTTTTCACAATTGCAAACCCGAAATTCAGCTGTTTTATCTGCATCCGTAATTCCGCAGATTGGGCAATGTCGTTCACCGATTTCGCTTTCTTTGACTGATTGTTTAAACTGGTGAAATTTTTTGGCATGGCCAGCTCGGAAAAAACCTTGGCGAACCATTCGAATAAGGGTCGAGGTGAAAAATAAAAAATAGTTTCCGACCGCTAAAATCGGGATGATTTTATAGGTGAGCGGAAGAACTCCCACCATATAAAGCAGAGTCGCTCCGCTTAAGAGGGCGAGCCATTTTACCTTGACCGGTAAAATGAAAAAAATCATCAGTTCATAATTGGGCCAGAGCGTTGCGAAGGCGAAGAAGAGCGACATCAGCAGATAGCTGTTAGTCACCGGAATATCCAAAATAAATGCGAAGAGGGTGGTCCCCAAAATGCCGGTGAACCAGTAAATCTGGTATTTAAAAGCTCCCCAATGGCTCTCCAGTGCAGTCCCCATGAGATAAAGCCAATAGAGTGAAAACAGAATCCAGATCGGGCTATCGGAAAGAGGAATGAAAAGCCAGGTGAGTAGTCGCCAAAGCTCTCCTTGTTTTACCAGATGACTATCGAGAGTGAGCAAGTTTGCAAACCCAGGTTGCATAATATTTAAAACAAAGACGATCGCCTGCGCGCCGACTAAATAATAAGTGAAGTTTGCGAGCGCATATCTTCCAAAACGATATTCGAGTTTATTTAATACCCTATCCATTTTATTTTCACTTATGGTCACGGCACAACTGCTTGTAATCCATTTAATGTTTTTGGAGGTTATCCATTGAAATTAAATGGAACAAGCACTAGGAGTTTTTCCATTCGGCTTCATCAGCAAGAACAGTGATTTGATCTTCTTTGACTTCGACAACTCCATTTGAAATCGAGAGCTGTTTTTGTTCGGACGAGGAGTGATAGGTGAGAGTTCCGACTCCGAGTTTTGAAAGCAATCGTGCATGTCCAGGTAAAATCACGATTTCACCTTTTTCTTCAGTCGGCAAAGTGACATCTTTGACTTCGACAGAGGGAAAACTTTTTTTGGGAGTGGCGATGTTTAGTTTCATATGAGAAATCAGAAGACAGAAGTCAGAAGACAGAAATCAGAAGAATGATTTTTCTTCTTTGTTCTGACTCCTGTCTTCTGACTTCTGTCTTCTATTCTTATGCTGCCGAGGCGAGCTTTTCGGCTTTGGCCAAAACATCTTCAATTGTTCCGACCAGATAAAAAGCCTGCTCAGGGATATCATCATATTTTCCGGCAACGATTTCTTTAAAGCCGCGGATGGTATCTTCAAGTTTTACATATTTTCCTTCCATTCCGGTGAATTGAGCGGCGACGAAGAATGGCTGGGAAAGGAATTTCTGGATTTTTCTGGCACGAGCGACGAGTAATTTGTCATCTTCGGATAATTCGTCCATTCCCAAAATCGCGATAATATCTTGAAGATCTTTATAACGTTGTAAAACCTGCTGAACGGAACGGGCGACCTGATAATGCTCATCGCCAATCACTTGTGGATCTAAAATTCGCGAAGTGGAGTCGAGCGGATCGACCGCTGGATAAATTCCGAGCTCTGCAATCTGTCTCGAAAGAACGGTCGTTGCATCCAAGTGAGAGAAGGTGGTTGCGGGTGCCGGATCGGTCAAGTCGTCTGCAGGAACGTAAATCGCCTGAACGGAGGTAATCGAGCCACGGGTCGTCGAAGTAATTCGTTCTTGCAACTCTCCCAAGTCGGTTGAAAGAGTCGGCTGATAACCGACGGCAGAGGGGATTCGTCCGAGCAGAGCCGAAACTTCAGATCCTGCTTGGGTGAAACGGAAAATGTTGTCGACAAATAAAAGAACGTCTTGATGTTCTTCATCCCTAAAATATTCTGCAATCGTCAATGCGGAGAGAGCGACTCGAGAACGGGCTCCGGGCGGTTCGTTCATCTGACCGTAAACCAGGGCGGTTTTTTTGATAACTCCTGACTCTTTCATTTCGAGCCAGAGATCGTTTCCTTCACGGGTTCTTTCACCGACTCCGGCGAAAACCGAGTATCCACCATGTTGCATCGCGACGTTGTTGATCAATTCCATGATCAGAACGGTTTTGCCGACTCCGGCTCCTCCGAATAGTCCAATCTTTCCACCTTTGGAATAGGGGGCAAGGAGATCGATGACTTTAATTCCGGTTTCAAACATTTTTACTTCGACGCTTTGATCAACGAATAGGGGTGGAGCACGATGAATCGAATAATGTTTTTTTGCATGGATCGGACCTGCTTCGTCGACCGGTTCACCGATCACGTTGAGAATTCTTCCCAAAGTATCTGCTCCAACCGGCACTTGGATGGGTTTTCCGGTGTTCACCACTTCCTGGTCACGGGTTAGACCGTCGGTAGAATCCATCGCGACACAGCGAACCGTGTTTTCTCCGAGATGTTGGGCGACTTCGACCACCAGATTCAATGGTTTATTGTCGATAGATGGATTGGTAATTTTGAGAGCTGTATAAATTTCGGGAAGCTCTCCAGAATCAAATCGGACGTCGACGACCGGTCCGATGACCTGAACCAATTTTCCCTTGGCTAATTCTTTCTCTGACATAAAAACTCCTTGTTAAAATGAAGACTATAAAATCGATCGTATGATTTTAATATCGTTTCGCAACCATTCATTAATGACTTTTTGTGAATCTATTTTCTTTTTCTTTGCATATTTTCTTACGAATTCAGCAACGTCCGGCTCAAGATAGACAGGAAGATCTAACTCTATTCCAGATCGATAAAATTTCCCTCTTTCTCCTTTAGAGAAATCATATTCTTTTTTCATCGTTGACCCTCTCGTTGATATTGTTTCGTCTCTTTTTGAGTCGCTTTCCTGGCAGAAATCATTCGGATGTGACATTGGTTTTCATTTTGATACAGAAAAGTATGAATGATTACCAATACCGATTCGTTTTTATTTTTTCCAATAGTGATCCAGCGATCTTCATTTTCACTATGTTCCTGGTCAAAAACAGATATTGCAAATGGATCCAGGAAAACCTCAGCAGCATATTCAAAACTTATTTTGTGTTTTTGCAAATTTTTTCGTGCCTTATTCGGATCCCACTCAAAAGTATATTTCAAAGATCCCTCTCTTTTTATTTTAAAGCTTCTGCTCCATTGACAATATCCATCAACTCTTTGGTGATTGAGGCTTGGCGAGCCCGGTTATATTGCAAAGTGAGCATCCCGATCATCTCTTTTGCATTGTTGGTTGCACTTTCCATCGCAGACATTCTTGCTCCCAGCTCCGAAGCCTGAGATTCTAGGTGAGCCAAGTAAAATTGGCTTGCGAGATAGCGGGGGAGAAGTTGATGAAAAAGTTCGACGGCTGAAGGTTCGTAAATCACTGGAAGTAAAACCTCTTCGGTCGAGGAACGATCGATCTCCAAAGGTAAAATTTTTCGAATACGAATTTCCTGGGAGATAGCCGACTTGAATCCATTATAGGCAAGATATAAAGCGGTGAATTCTCCCTGTTCAAATCTTTTTAAAAACTCATTCGCCAGCTCAAGTGCTTTTGAAAAATCAAAGGATTCATTGAGCCCGGTGAGTTCTTGTTTGACTCGAACTTTTCTCGCCTTGAAAAAATCGCGCCCTTTTTTTCCGATCGAGGTGATTTCTGTTTTTGTATATTGCCTGGTTTCAAAATTCAGAAAGAATTGAACTTTTCGGAGAAGATTGGAGTTAAATCCGCCGCAAAGTCCACGATCGGAGTTGTAAACCATCAATTCTGCGACCTCTTCATTTTCAGATTTTCGTAAATAGGGAGAATCTTCTTCGTTAAGATGCGCCGCCAGCCGTTTTAAAACATCGGCCAGATGAGCTTCGTAAGGACGAGCTTGAATCAAGGCGTTTTGCGCGCGACGAAGTTTCGCAGCGGCAACCATTTTGGTCGCTTTCGTAATCTTCTGCGTATTACGAGCACTGACAATTCTTTTTTTAATGACGTTTAATGTAGCCATAAAGTGTTAGGGGTCGGGGGTTGGGAGTTAGGGGAAATTTTTTATCACTTTTTTCTCCCAACTCCCGACTTTTTAAATTCCAAAGCTTCCTTTAAATTCATCTAAGGCTGTTTTAATCAATTTTTTCAGATCCTCATCTAAAGTTTTTTTGGTTCGAAGGTCTTCCAGGATTTTTGGATATTTCGATTCAACAAAAAGAATCATCTCTGAAAGATATTTTTGAATTTTGGTTTCAGGGTATTCATCGACAAATCCGTTGGTTGCTGCATAAATCGTTAAAACCTGTTTTTCAACCGGCATCGGTTGATATTGTCCCTGTTTCAAGATTTCAACGAGTCGTTTTCCTCGGTTTAACTGTTTTTGGGTTGCCTGATCCAAATCAGAACCAAACTGGGCAAAAGCGGCGAGTTCTCGATATTGTGCGAGTTCCAATCTCAAGGTTCCTGCAACCTGTTTCATCGCCTTGATCTGGGCGTTACCACCGACTCGGGAAACTGAGAGACCGACGTTGATTGCGGGACGTACGCCAGAATAGAAAAGGTCGGTGTCGAGATAGATCTGTCCATCGGTAATCGAAATAACGTTCGTGGGGATATAAGCCGAAACGTCTCCCGCCTGGGTTTCAATGATTGGAAGCGCTGTGAGAGAACCGCCTCCTCTTTCTTGGGAGAGCTTTGCGGCTCGTTCCAAAAGTCTTGAGTGAACATAGAAAACGTCTCCGGGAAACGCTTCACGACCTGGAGGACGGCGAAGAAGCAGAGAAAGCTGCCGATAGGCAACGGCATGTTTTGAAAGATCGTCATAAACGATTAAGGCATGTTGACCATTGTCTCTAAAAAACTCCCCGATCGTTGCGCCAGAGTATGGAGCAATGAATTGTTGAGGGGCTGGATCAGAGGCATTGGCTGCGACAATCGTGGTATATTCAAGTGCTCCAAATTTTCGGAGTTTTTCGACGACTTGGGCAACGGTCGATTGTTTTTGTCCGATAGCCACATAGATACAGAATACGTTTTTCCCTTTTTGATTGATGATCGTATCGAGAGCGATCGCGGTTTTCCCGGTCTGTCGATCTCCGATGATTAATTCTCGCTGTCCACGACCGATTGGAATCATCGCATCGACCGCTTTTAATCCGGTTTGCAGAGGTTCTTTCACCGGTTCACGAGCGACAATTCCCAAAGCTTTTACTTCGATTTTTCGGGTTTCTTGGGTGTCGATTGGGCCAAGTCCGTCGATTGGTTGTCCGAGCGCATTCACGACTCGACCGAGCATGGCATTTCCGACTGGCACTTCCGCGATTTTTCCGGTTCTTTTGACGGTATCCCCTTCGCGGATTTCAAAGTCATGACCAAGAATCGCTGCACCGACGTTATCTTCTTCTAGGTTGAGAGCGATTCCGTAGATGTGATGGGGGAATTCGATCAGCTCTCCTGCCATGACCTGTCCCAGACCATGAATTCGGGCAATTCCATCACCGACGGAAAGAACGGTTCCGACTTCAGAACGTTCAGCGATTTTGTCGTATCCTTCAATCTGTTCACGGATAATTTGACTAATTTCTTCAGGGCGAATTTGCATGATTTCAATCTCCTTCAATATTTATATCGCGGCCTGGCTCATCTTTTCTTTCAATTGAGCCAAGGCAGTTTGAATGCTGCTATCAAAAACTTCGTTTTTCACTTTTAAAACCATTCCACCGAGCAGATCGGGGTTTGAAAAAATTTCCAAAATTACATTTCGCTTGGTTGCTTTTTCCAATTTTTCTTTTAACACCTGCATGATTTCTTCAGGAATTTTATGGGGGACTGTCACTTGCACATGCACCCGATGAAGCACTTCATCGGCCAGATCTCTATAAGAGAGTAAAATATCTCTGAAAAAATTGATTCTTCCGTGATCGATCAACAAATTCAAAAAATGGTGAACTGTGGCAGAAAGCTGCATTTTTTTGACGACTGAATCCAAAACCTTTTTTCGGCTTGAAATTTCAAAAGCCGGATCAAAAAGCAAAAAATGTAATTCGGATGAATTTTTTAGACTTTCTTCAAATAAATCAAGCTGGCTCAAATATTCATCCACCTGATTTTGCTTTTTGGCAATTTCAAGTAATGCTTTTGCATATCTACGGCCGATGGAACCTGCAATCATGAGAAACTCTCCAATCGATTCAAAGAGTTTTTAATTCTTTTTTCCTGATCTTCGGATTTAAGTTTTTCGCGAATCATTTTTTCAGCCGCTTGAGAAGCTAAATTGATCATCTCTTCTTTCAATTTTTCACGGCTTTTTTTGAATTCTTGATCTCCGATCCATTTCGTAATTTCTTCGGTTCTTTGACTGGAAATTTTTGCCTCCTCGATGATTTTTTCTTTCGTTAATTCCCCTTCTTTTTTAAGGGTTTCAGTCAAAGAAGAGATCTCTTTTTCGATTCCATTCAAACGACTCTGGTTTTTTTGAAACAAGATTTCTGCCTGCTGTTTTTCGTGGGCTGACTGTTCGATGAATTGGGCGATATTTTTTGAACGGGCCAGAAAAAATTCTTTGGCCGGATTTCTTAAAAGATAAATGAACAAACTGAGAAGAATGACAAAGTTGATATAAGGATAAACAATTTCTTTGAGAACATTCAAAGAATGAGCCGCATGTTCCCCATTTTCTTCGCCAAACGCAACGGCCGAAGCGAAAAAGAAAAGAAGTAAAAGAAGAGAATTGAAAATGGTTTTTTTACGCATAGAACCTAGTTTAAAGATTTTTCTACTGACGGGTCCGTTATTTAGACTACCTTTTTGTTTAAAAGGAGCATCCCCTCTAGTACAACCGGGATTGTCATGTTTTCTAAACTAAAGACCGGTTAGTAAAATCGTTTTTGTCATTTTTTGGGCGATTAATTCGACTTCATCTTTTATTTTGAGTCTTGATTCTTTCTCTTCAGAGCTTAAATGGGTTCGAATCTCTTTTAAAAAATGGGAAGATTTTTCTTTGGTTTCGGAAAGAATTTGATGCGCAATTTCTTCCCCCTCTTTCTTGATTTTATCTCTTAAAAGAGAAGCTTTTACTTTCGCCTCGGCGATTCTTGCTTCTGTTTCCTGATGGAGTGCATTTGCCTTGATCTGAAGTTCTGTTACCTCTTCTTTGGTTCCTTCAGTTGCCTTTTTTCTCTTTTCAATAATTCGTAAAATTGGCTGAAAAAGCAAACCATTCAGAGAAAAAAGAAGAATCAGAAAAATCGCCAGGAAGATTGAAACCTGGATCAGAAAACTCGATAAACTTTCAGGAAAAAGTTGCATGGGATCTTTAAAAAAAAATGAATGAATGTTGTTTTAAGAACTGCCCTCTAAAATAGAAAAGACGGCGCGGATCGTTAACATGTGAATTTTGAGGTTGTCAAGGCGTTTTGGATTTTCTAAGACTCGAACGAGAAATTTCAACAGGGGTCTTTTTTGGGGGTTTGAGAGGATGAAAAATTTAAAATCCAAATTTACGAAACCGATTCGATCGATTGAACAGGTTCGGGGTAAAAAAGGGGTGTTGCTGATTCATGGTTTTACGGCAACTCCGCAATCGTTTCATTATCTGTTGAAACCTCTTTTGAAAGCCGATTTTACCGTTTTTGTTCCTTTACTCGAGGGGCATGGCAGTTCCATTGAAGAGTTTGAAAAAACCAATTATGAGGATTGGTACAAAGGTGTTGAAAAAGCGTATCTCCGATTGGCAAAAAAATGTGATTCGGTGATCGTCGCCGGTCTTTCGATGGGGGGATTGTTGGCGCTTCGTCTTGCCTATCTTCATCCTGAAATCAGGGGGATAGCCCTTTTTTCCACCCCACTTTTTCTCGATAGCTGGGTGATCAAGCTTCTTTTCCCGCTCGTCTGGAAAACCCCTTTAAGATTTCTTTACAAATACCAGAAAAAATTTATCGCCTCGGTGAATGATCCCCACGAAGAAGCGGCGCACGAGGCTTACGACAAAATTCCGCTCGTTTCGGTTGCCAATCTTCTCGATCTTCAAAAAGAGGTTCGACAGAAACTGAAATTTATTCATCAACCTGTTTTGGTGGCGCATGCGACGGGAGATAAAACGGTACCCTATGAAAACCTTGAATATATTCGAGCTTGTATCGGTTCTAAAGAGGTTGAAACCGCGACTTTGAAAAATTCGAATCATGTGGTGACGGTTGATTACGACCGTGAAATTGTGGCAAAAAGGCTGCTTAAATTTATTAAGAAGTATTCTTAACAGTAATAGATCTCTTGCGTAAATCATCCAAAATGACCCTTCGACAAGCTCAGGGTGTCCCAATTGGGTAAAAGCGGGACATGGTGAGCGTAGTCGAACCATCAATTTGGATTTACGCAAGAGATCTAATTTTTAAATTTTTTCACTCACAAAACCTCCCCCTTTTGAAAAGGGGGATCAAGGGGGATTTAGTGCTCAAAAATTAGAGCATATAAAGTCTAGTGTTATTTGCACTAAATCCCTCCCAACCTCCCTTTTTCAAAGGGAGGAGCCATAAAAAAAGAAAGTTAACTTCACATGAAAGATCTCATTCTCTCCATCGATCAGGGAACGACCGGCACTACCGTTGTCATTCTCGACAAAAACCTCAATCTTCTTGCAAAAAAAAACAGCGAGTTCCGCCAACATTATCCCCAAGTGGGTTGGGTGGAGCATGATCCCGAAGAGATCTGGCAATCGACCGAAAAAACGATTCACGAAGCGATTCAGGCCGGCTCGATCGACGTTTCGCGAATCGCCGGAATTGGAATTACGAATCAGCGTGAAACGACTCTCTTGTGGGATCGATCGAGTGGGAAACCGATCCACAAGGCGATTGTCTGGCAAGATCGCCGAACGGCGAAGTTTTGTGAGCAGCTCAAGAAAAAAGGATTTGAAAAAAAGATCAAGAAGAAAACAGGACTTGTCCTCGATCCGTATTTCTCCGGCACAAAAATCCGCTGGCTACTCGATCATGTCCCACAGGCAAAAGAGAGGGCAAAGAGGGGAGAAATCGCCTTTGGAACCATTGATACTTATCTTGTCTGGCGTTTGACCGCCGGAAAAGCCCACGTTACCGATCCTTCCAACGCCTCTCGAACGCTTTTAATGAATCTCGAAACGTTGAAATGGGATTCCGAACTGTTGAAAATTTTCGGTGTTCCAGCATCGATTCTTCCAGCGATCGCCTCTTCCTCCGAAGTTTATGGAACGACGAAAGGGCTCGCCTCTCTTCCCGACGGAATTCCAATCGCCGGGATTGCCGGAGATCAACAGGCCGCATTATTCGGCCAAGCGTGCTTTGCAGCGGGAGAGGCAAAATGCACTTACGGAACCGGTTCGTTCATTCTTCTCAACACCGGAAAAAAAATCGTCCACTCCAAAAACAGATTGCTCACCACCGTCGCCTGGAAAGTGGGAAAAGAGGTTTGTTACGCCCTGGAGGGATCCGCATTCATCGCAGGAGCGGCCGTTCAATGGCTACGCGACGGATTGAAGCTCGTTCGCTCCGCCTCTGAAATCGAGGAGTTGGCAAAATCAGTCCCGGATAGTGATGGAGTCATTTTTGTTCCGGCACTTGTCGGGCTCGGAGCTCCGCATTGGCGACCGGACGCGAGAGGATCGATTACCGGCATTACCCGTGCCACAACCGCTGCGCAGATCGCCCGAGCGACCTTGGAGGGGATTGCCTATCTCCAATACGATATCCTCCAGGCAATGACGAAAGATCTCGGCAAGAAGCTGAAAATCCTCAAAGTCGACGGTGGTGCTTCTGCCAATTCTCTTCTCATGCAATTCCAATCGGATATTTTGGGGGTAAAACTTTCCCGTCCGAAAATGATCGAGACGACTGCTCTGGGAGCAGCATTTTTAGCCGGTTTGGCGACGGGGGTTTGGGAAAACCAGGAGATGATTCGTCGATCGTGGAAGGAAGATCAGTCGTTTGTTCCCAGAATTTCCACGCAAGAGCTGAAGAAAAAAATCGCGGCTTGGGAGCTCGCAGTTCGGAAATCGTGATTCAATGATTGGATCTCTTGTGTCCATTATCCAAAGTGATGGTTCGACTACGCTCACCATGTCCCACTTTTACCCAATTGGGACACCCTGAGCTTGTCGAAGGGTCGCTTTGGATAATGGACACAAGAGATCTAATGTTAAAGCTTATGTCAACTTTTCAACCCATTCATATCGGCGACTCCGGATGGCGTGCGATCTACACTGCCGGGTTTACCGTAGATCGTTTGAGCGCGATTGCGTTCGCCCTGACCCAATTTTACCGATCCCAAAAAATTTTGATTGGATTTGACAATCGTTTTCTCTCGAAAGAATTTGCCCATCATCTGGCGATTTTTCTTCAATCGAAAAAGTGGAAAGTGACTTTGATTTCTGATTCGTTTCCAACCCCGGGAGTGGCGAAAGGGGTGAGGGAGAAACGGTATGACTGGGGTTTTGTCATTACGGCGAGCCATAATCCCTACTATTATACCGGCATTAAGATTTTCAATTCGGATGGGATCTTGATTGGGCGCGATCTGGTCCAGAAGATTCAGGATCAGGCGAATGCGCTTTTACAGCGGGAGAAAATGCCTTCGTTTGATCCACAGAAAAAATTTTTCCCGGAATCCGGTCTGGAAAACTTTGAGCAGTTTTATCTCGAATCTGTTTTCAAATGGGTGGATGTGAAGGCGATTCGAAAAGAAAATCTTTCAGTGGTTTGGGACGGATTTGGTGGAACAACCAGTTTTCTTTTTCCAAAATTTCTGAAATTTCTGAAAGTGAAAAACGATTCGGTCCCCTTTCTACTTGAACCGACCTATCAAAAACGAAAATTGGAACCGGATGCGACTTCCCTGATCGCGCTTGGAAAAACGGTGAGAAAAAAGAAGGCAGACTTGGGGCTTGCCACGGATGTCGATGGAGACCGGTTTGCGATCCTCGATGAAAAGGGAAATTATCTCCTGAATAATCTCTTGGGAAGTTTGATTCTCTGGTATCTTTTGGAAGTTCGAAAAGAGAGAGGAGTTGTCTATCAGACAGTCAGCTGTTCTGCCCTGAACGAAAAGATTTGTGAAAAAAACAGAACCGCTCTCCGGATCATGCCGGTCGGTTTTCAGGTGATGGGGGATGAAATGCGGGAAAGCAAATCCTCCCTGATTGGTCTCGAAGAAACAGGCGGTTTTGCCTATGCGCCGCATCTCTGTTTCAAGGATGGGTTGGTTGCTCATGCATTTTTTCTGGAGATGCTGGCGACCCAAAAAAAATCGATCCGCCAACTGATTCAAGATCTTTACAAAAAGTATGGAAGATTTTTTTATGAGAGAGTCGATTTGAAAGTCGAATCGGAAAAAGAACCTGAAAAATATCAAACCGTTTCTTTCTGGGAAAAAAAGTTGAAGAGAAAAATTATTTCGATCGATGAGGTGGATGGAATAAAATTTCGATTTGAAAATGAAAGCTGGTTGTTGATTCGTGCTTCTAAGACCGAACCTTTGTTGCGGATTTATTTTGAATCGAGAGAGAAAGGGTTTTTGCGGGAAGTAAAATCTTCCATTCATTCGTAACGCGATTTGTGTAGATTTCAAACTTTTATAGTTCTTCCAATGCTTTAACTCCCCCTAGACCGCTCCGTCGCTACAGCTATGGTGCGTTAGCGACCCTCTTAATCTTAAGCGGGGGGACCTTGTTCTGACAAAACCACAAACTAAAAAAGGGACAAAAAATTCTTGTCCCTTTTGTTAGTTTTTCATCTTCTAAACAATCAATTACTTGGTTTCTGGAGCTTTTTCTACTGCCGGTTTTTCTTCGGCTGTTTTTTCTTTTTTCTTTCCTTTGTGGTGTTTCTTTTCGGTTTTTGCTTCTTCTTTTGCTGGAGCTGCTTCTTCAGTTTTTGTTTCTGTTTTTTCAGTTTTTGCTACCTGCTTTTCCTTTTTATCTGAAGCCTGGATGGAAGCAGAAACTGAAAGACCGAATGCGATAGCGATTGCTAAAGCGAGTAATTTTTTGGACATTTGAAATCTCCTTTTTAAGTTTGATTTGAGCTGTGAACCATTCACAAGACTCGATTCTTGTATAAAGCAGTTCTCATGCCAAAAATAGAATTTGTATAACTATTTAAATTTCAATTGTTTTTTAAAAAAGATATTTTACATAAGCTCAGGATTTGTGTAAATTTTCTACGGATCAGGTAAAAACTCCACATAAAAATTATGATCGATTTATTTGAAAAATCATTGCTTAGAGATAATCAATCCGGTTTGAATCTGTTTGGGATTTATCCCGTTCAGACTGACTCTTTATGACCATCGGAAACAAAGTTTTAATCAATATTCTTATCCTCTGCACGTTGGCCGCTTCTATCTATGGATATGTTTTTCTCGGAGAGCAGAAAAAGTATGCGGAAGCTCAACTGATCAAGAGAACCCAGGCTTTTGGGGAGTCGATGCGCGAAATTATTGAAGCGAATCTCACCTCTGAAAATCTCCCCTATCTAAAAAAACTGCTCAATCGAATTACTGTTTTTGAGCAACCGATGGGGCTTCGAATCTACCTAAAAAATGGAGAAAACTTTTATCAAACGAAAAGCCTCAAAAAAATTCCCGATATCAGCATTTCCCAACTGATTCAAGAAATGGGTGAAGATGAGGCGTTTGTCGAAAAAAAGAATTATCTTGGAAAAGCATTTATTGTCTGCAGTTTTCCGATTGAATCCGAAGAGGGAAATTTGCTCGGTATTTTACAGATTTTTGACTATCAATCAGTGATCAGTGGAGATTTAAAGGGATATCAAAGAAAGGTTTTTACCTCTTTGATGCTTTTTTTCCTGTTTAGTTTGACCGTCATCTTTTTTGTTATCCGTAAAAATATTAATCAACCGATTGCCACCCTGATTCGAGAGGTTCAAAATAAAAATGGAAATGAAGGTTCAGTTCAAAAAGGTCATGAGTTAACCATTCTGAAACAGGAGTTTACCAAAAGGGAATCTCATCTTCAGCAGCTTGAAAATGTGCTTTTTGAATCAGTGCAGGAAAAAGAGGAGTTGCTCGATCAATTGCAACAATCAGAAAAGCTGGCTGTCATCGGAAAATTTGCCGCCGATCTGGCTCATGAAATGGGAAGCCCTATTTCGGTGATTGAAGGGAGAGCGGCTCAAGCGTTGAAAAAAGCAAATGAAGCTCAAGTCGTTGAGAAAAATCTGAATTTGATTGTGACCCAATCCCAACGGTTGAGTAAAATGATTAAAGATGTTTTGGCCTTTGGAAGAAGAAGACCGATTCATAAAACCTCGATTGATTTAAATCGGGTTTTATCTCAGGCACTTGAACTTTTTGAGGAGAAAATTCGTTCTCCCCTGGAGCTGGAAAAGAGGATTTCTCCGCATTTACCAAAAGTGGAGGGGGATCCCGATCAACTGTTGCAGGTTTTTATCAATTTGATCCAGAATGCGATTGAAGCGATGCCGCGCGGGGGAAAGCTGACGTTGAGTACCGATCAGGTGACAGACAATGGAAATCTTCTCCCCTGGGTTCGGATCAGTATCAAAGATACCGGAGTTGGAATCAAAGAAGAGGCAAAAGCGCATCTCTTTGAACCGTTTTTTTCCCAGAGGGCAAATGGAGAAGGAACCGGCCTCGGGCTTTCCATTGTCTATGGAATTATTCAGGAGCATGAAGGGCATATTCTGGTTCAAAGCAAACCGAATCAGGGATCTCAATTTGATGTCTATTTGCCGATTCGCGAACGAAAAGCGGTTTCAACTTCATCCAAGCGTCTCATGACCCAAAGATTGAGTGTATAACAATGACTAAATCCCAATCAAAAATTTTGGTGGTTGATGATAACCCGGAAGTTCTTTCGCTTCTCTCCGATCTTCTCGAAGAAGTGGGACATTATACAATTCTCGAAGCGCATTCGATCGAAGAGGCGGTCGAGAATCTTCAAAAACACAATGTTCATCTGGTGATCAGCGATTTGAGATTAAAAAGCGAAAGCGGGTTTGATCTGATGAAGATGGTTCAGAAGGATTTTTCCTGGATTCCGGTCATCATCATGACCGCCTACGGAACCGTTGATTCGGCGATTGAGGCGATCCGGAATGGGGCATTTGATTATATTGAGAAACCTTTTCATTCGGAGAAAATTCTTTTGACGGTCGCTCGTGCCATCGAAACCTCGGCACTTCGAACCGAGATTCATCAGCTCCGAACGACTTTAATCCGTGATTCCACCTATCATCATATCATTTCCCAAAGTGCGAAGATGCGTTCGATTTTTTCGCTGATTGAAAAAATCAAGACAAGCGATATCAATGTGTTGATCACCGGCCCGAGCGGAACCGGAAAAGAGCTCTTTGCCCGCGCGATTCATGACAGCTCGACTCGTGCGAGTGGCCCTTTTGTGACACTGAACTGTTCCGCCATTCCCGAAGCGCTTCTCGAAGGAGAACTGTTTGGATATAAAAAAGGGGCATTTACCGATGCGAAGGGGGATAAAGAGGGATTGATTGAGCAGGCGGATGGCGGAACCTTTTTTATGGATGAGATTGCCGATCTTCCTCTTTCACTTCAACCGAAACTTCTTCGGGCAATCCAGCAGCGTGAAATCCGGTCGCTTGGATCGACGAATAACCAGATTATCAATGTAAGGTGGATTGCAGCGGCGAATCAGGATCTCAAAAAAATGGTGGCAGAGAAAAGATTCCGGGAAGATCTTTTTTATCGTCTGAATGTGGTGAGTATTGAACTTCCTCCCTTGAAAGATCGGCGCGAAGATATCCCGATTCTTGTCAGACATTTTATCGAAAAAATGTCGACCCGTTTTCAAAAACAGATCAAGGGGGTCGATGAGGCGGCTCTCCACCTGCTGGTGAATTATGATTGGCCAGGCAATATCCGGGAGCTTGAAAATATGATCGAGCGGGCGGTGGCGCTGGCAGAAGGGGAATGGATTACTCCGCAGGATCTGCAACTTCCATCGGTTGAGAATAAAAATCCTGACGACTTTCAGTTTTCTTCTGCAGAAAATATTTCAACTTTGGAAGAGATGGAAAAAAGATATATTTTACAGGTATTGAAAAAGGTAAAAAACAATCGGAGTCAGGCGGCCAAGGTTTTGGGAATTGATCGTAAAACTCTTTATAATAAAATTGCGATGTATCCGGAATTAAGCAATTTGGAAGAAGAATGATGCTGTAGTTTGGGGTCGGGGGTTAGGAGTTAGGAGTGAAAAAAATCTCCAAACCCCTAACCCCCGACCCCAAACTCCCAACCATTTCTATGTCCCAACTCAAAGTCAAACGAATCCGCATTGATACTTACAAGGAAAATATCGCCTATCTTCCGCATGACTGCGAGATTTGCAAAAGTCAGGGATTTCGCGCGCTTTCAAGAATTGAGGTTTATCATGGGGCGCATAGCATTTTGGCGACCATTAATATGACGGAAAATGGTCTCGTGAAATCAGGCGAGATTGGGCTGAGCAATATTGCCTTTGAGCGGTTGGGGGTTCATGAAGAGACGCTGGTTTCGTTGGCTCATCCAAATCCTCTCCTTTCGACCGATTACACCCGAAACAAACTGGATGGTGCCGTTTTTACCAAAAGTCAATTCTCTGAAATTGTACGGGATATTTTATCCTATCGATATTCCAATATTGAACTGACCGCTTTTGTGATCGCCTGTGCCAAACAGCGTTTGAGCTTAGAGGAGATTCAACATTTGACCGAGGTGATGATTGAAACAGGAGAACAGATCAGTTGGGATCTTCCACTCGTTCTCGACAAACATTCGATTGGAGGAATTCCTGGAAACCGGACTACGATGATTGTGGTTCCAATCGTTGCGGCCTACGGTTTGCCGATTCCAAAAACCTCTTCTCGTGCGATTACCTCTCCGGCCGGAACCGCCGATACGATGGAGGCGATTACGAATGTGACTCTTTCTCTCCCCGAAATGAAAAAAGTGGTTTCTGAAGAAAATGCCTGTATCACCTGGGGAGGAGCGCTCTCACTCGCTCCGGTCGATGATATTATCATCTCGGTAGAAAGATCGCTGAATCTTGACTCTGAAGGGCAGATGATCGCCTCGATTCTTTCCAAAAAGAAGGCGGCAGGTTCCACGCATGTTCTGATTGATATTCCGGTCGGTCCGCTTGCGAAGATTCGATCGAAAGAAGAGGCGGAAAGACTTTCCGCGTTTTTTGAGAAAATCGGAACCAAAATCGGTTTAACCTTGAAAGTGCTTTGTACCGATGGTTCCGAACCGATTGGAAGAGGGATCGGTCCGGTGCTTGAAGCGGAAGATGTCCTGAAGGTTTTGCAAAGAGATCCAAATGCCCCACAAGATCTGAGAAAAAAATCACTTTTTTTGGCAGCTGAACTTCTGAAGTTGAGCGGAAAAGTTGAAAATGGAAAAGAACAGGAGATTGCCGAAAACATTCTCGATTCCGGAAAAGCACTCGAAAAATTCTGGGCAATTGCGAAGAGTCAGGGTCCCCTCAAAAAACTGGTAAAAGCCATTTACCAACATGAAATCAAGAGTATGAAGAGCGGAAAAATCTTGTCCATCCAAAATCTTAAAATTGCGAAAGTGGCAAAACTTGCCGGTGCTCCCCAAGATCCGGGTGCCGGAGTTTATCTCCATAAAAAAATGGGGGAAGAGGTGAAGAAAGGGGAGGTTCTTTTTACGATTTTTGCAGAAAGCAAAGAAGAGCTCCACTTTGCCATTCATTATGTCGAGACGAATCCTGATATTATTCAATTGTCTGCCCCGCTCAGTTAGTTTAAAATTTTCTTCTATGAAAATTCAAAAAACCGTTTTTGTTTTTTTTCTCTTCTTTTTTTATTCCCCCTTTTTTTCCTTCGCCGATGATTTGAGGCTGGTTGATTCGCTTCAAACCCAGTTTATTGAAAAACTGCAGGAGGGAAACGGGCGTTTTATCCAGGGAAAGCTGGTGAATGTAAACCAGAATATTGTTTCCAAAAGGGAAAAGTTTGCCAATGAACAAAAACCTTTTGCCATAGTTCTCTCCTGTTCCGACTCCCGTGTTCCACCCGAAATGGTTTTTGATCAGGGATTGGGGGATCTCTTTGTGATTCGGGTTGCCGGAAATGTTTTAAACTCCGACAATATCGCCAGCATTGAATATGCGGTAAAGAAATTGGAAGCGCATCTGATTATCGTGATGGGGCATGACTCGTGTGGTGCGGTTCATTCAGCGATCAATTCATCCCCCAGCTCTGCGGTAATTTCCCCGGCGCTTGAGCGTTTGAACAGTTCGATTCGAAAAAATATTTTGATTGGAGAAGGGAGTCTGGAGAATGGTGCATCGGGAAATGGATATTATCAGGCTGCTTTTGCCAATGCGAGAGGGGTGATCAAATCACTTCTGAAAGAAAGCCGGCTTTTGGAAAGCCAGTTTGAAAGAAAAAGAATTGTGATTGTTCCGGCGATTTATTCGATTGAAAGTGGAAGAGTCGAATTTGGAAAGCCGGCTTCCTAAATATGGGGGCGACCTGGCGGGTCGCCCCAAAATTCCAGCAAAAATCAGTCTGTAATATCCCCGTTATTTCCAGGACATCCCGGTTTTCCGGCGCAAGAGTTGAGCCAGGTTCCATGCTCATCCCCATCGTAACTCCATCCCCAATAATCGTAATCGAGCCCGGTGGTTGAGGTGAAATAGGTGGTTTGCCAGATCCAGAGATTGGTGCAGGAGCTGTGATCGCCCGGATCAGACGAAGTGCAACGATAGTTAATAGTTCCCAAATTTCCCGAGGTCGGTTTGCCGGGGGTTGGATTCAGGGTACCGGAAAAAATAGTGGTTAAATATCCTCCACTCATCGAACCGGTAATTCCAACCGCGAGGCTTGGATCGGTCCCTTGAGGGCTTTCTCCGCCGAGCGTGGTGAACAAACCATCATATTCAACTTTGGCACAGTAAAGTTTGAAAGGGGGGAATGGAACGGTTTGATCCCAGACCTTGATGGTTCTTTTATAGTTGTCAACCGCCCAGACTCCACCGCTGACCCTAGAGTCGACGTCGTTTCTCACCTCATGAAAAACGTTGATTACCGGCGGATGATTGGTAAATCCGGATCCGCAGTTCCCTTTCACTTTTAGGGTGTTCAGTGGAATTTCAGTTTTTTCGGAATGAGAAGACAGCTCAGCTCCCGATAGCTCTGTTGCAGACAGCCGGTAAGCCCCCAAAAACAGGCACGCACAAAAGAAAAAAACGGGAATTTTTTTCATGACCCCTCCTTTGAATTTATTTGGTTATTTAGGATGATTTCCGCGGATTATACTTTTTGAAAATAAAAAGACAAATGTTTAAAGCAGGTTTTGAAAATTAAAAAATATTTTTTTAAAAAATCTCATTTTTTGCGCAACTTTTTTCATTCTTTCTCGAAACAGATACAGTCCCACTAACCAAATATTTAATCTTGAAGAACTACTTTTCCTGCTTTTTCTTCTGCCAAAGGTGAAGGGAGCAGAGAAGAAGTGGTTTTTTGTTTTATGGCCGGTTTAACGATTTCAGAAACTCTTGTTTCTTCCGGGTTTTTGCAGGATTCCAATGAGTGTGAGTTGAGTTCTTCCCAGCTTGCCACTTCGCAGCTTTTTCAATCTTTTTTCAAACAGGCGACCGATGGGTACATGTTGTGCGGAATGGTGGCAGGGGGGATCTTCGGAACTGCCACCAAGGCTTACTGTTCCCGTTTGCTTTCCTCTGTCTCATTTTTTCAAAAATCTGCCTATGGATCGATGGGTGCCCAGGTGATTTCCTCGGCAGCGGCCTGCATGACCGAGGCGGTCGGGATGCATAGTCTGCCTGAGTATCTCCGGGGAACTCCTACCCTTGAGACCAAGTTCAGTGAAGGGTTAAAGGGGTGGGCTCACACAACCTTGACGATTATGTTGATGAAGACGACCGGCTGTATCCTTCCCGCCAATAATATTGCTCTGCAACATATCAGTCAGGATGTTCTGATGGTCGGTCTTGACAGCGTTTGTGTGGTTGCCGGTTTGACAGAGGCAAGCCAGGGAAGCTTCTTTGAGAAAGTCTGTTCGAATGAGGTGATCAATTGGCAGATGATGGCGAGTGGATGTCTGGTGAGACAGGTGGCCCCTGCGGTGGCGATGTATGAGGCAAAATTCCGGTTAAACTTTGAACTCAGTAAAACCTCAAAAGGTTCCAGATTTTCATTCGGTTTTGGCTTTCGCAGCGCAGAACAGTTGGTCACACCCGAAGGGATTTTGATGAGTGCTTCGGAGGTTTCGGGTGGCAAAGAGGCAGAAGCGAGAAAAACGCATCTGTTTTCTGTGTCGAATGAATCGAATGATTGGCATGGAATTCCTCTGGGCTCTTCTGAAGGGGGTGTGGCCATTTCCAGCGAATCAGCCACTCCAAGAGCGAAAGAGACTCTGGATGCCTATTTCAAAGCCCCTCATGGTTCCCAGGAGTATGGCCGGGCGATTGACGCGATCAAACGCGATCCGGAGGCTGCAAGAGTTGCCTTGATTGGGAGAAGCGATATTCCTCCGGATAAAAGAGAGCTATTGTCGCAGGTTTTATATCCAGGACTGCAAACAAGAATTAATCCACATTTGAGAAGAGTATTGGTCGTTAATCGTGGAGAAATTGCCGTCAAGATTACACAAGGGGTTTTGGATTATGCGAAGGCAACAGGAGAGGAGCTTGTTCCGATGGTGGTTTATTCGGATGCAGAGATTGCGGGAGGAAAAGAGTTGAGCTGGATGAGGCGAGTTCGGGAAATGGGAGGAGAGCTGGTTTCGATTGGCGGTTTAAGTCCAAAAGAGAGCTATATCAATCATGAAAGAATTTTAGAGGCTGCCAGCAAAGCAGGAGCAGATGCGCTTCATCCTGGATACGGTTTTCTGGCTGAGAATGAAGTCTTCGCGGAGCGGGTTTACGGTGCAGGCTATGTGTGGCTTGGACCTCCGGTCGCGGGGCTTCGCAAGGCAGGAAACAAGCTCGCCACGAAACAGGCATGGGATGCGGCAGGGTTACCGATTGTTCCGGGAACGATTCACCAATATAGCAATGTGGAGGGAATGATTGCCGAAATCAGGGCAAGGGGGCTTTCCTATCCTCTCCGAATCAAGGCGGTTGCAGGAGGATCGGGGATGGGTCAATTCAACGCCCTCGATGAAGGACAACTTCGGGCAAATTTCCCGACCAAATTTCAGGAGGCTCAAAATGCGTTTGGACTCGGAGATATGTTGGCTGAAGGTTTCGTTTCCGCATTCCGGCATATTGAATTTCAGGTGAGGATTGATACCTACGGCAATGGAGTTTCGGATGGAGAGAGGGAATGTACTTTACAAGTAGGAGGGTCAAAAATTGTTGAGATGCATCCGGCACTCGATTTTGTAAAAGATCCGGCACTTCGCGAGGAGCTCAGAAGAAAAGCAATTCGGGCAGCGATGGTTTTGGGGCTTACCTCCCACAATACGGTTGAAGGAATGCTCACTCCGGATGGAAATTTTTTCTTCATGGAAGACAATCCCCGAATTCAGGTGGAGCATGTCGTCACCGAAGCGGTGACAGGAGTAAATCTGATTGGTGAAGCGATTCGCGTTGGAAAAGGACTTCCGCTCTCGAGCGTAGGGCTTCCATCCAAAGGGGCAGCCGTTGAGGTTCGTATCAATGCGGTGATGCCTGGGCCGATGACTCGATTTAGAATTTTGGGGACTCCAGAGTTTCATCATCTTCGTAAACATGGGGTGATTGTCTATCCGACTTATACAGAAGGAGATGTCGTTTCAGCACATTCGAATCCGTTGATTGCAAAACTTGTGGTTCGTGGAGAGACGAGAGAAGATGCCATTGAAAAAATGCAATTTGTCCTCCGATCGGTGCAGCTGACGGGAGAAAAAGGTTTTCAAAGCAATCTTCTCCTTTTGCAAAATGTTTTTGCGACCCGTTTCATTCGCCGGGGAGATTACACCAACCAAACCATCGAAAGATGGAAAGCAGCTGGGGGAGAAGATCTGACTCTTTCGCCATATCGGGCGCAGGCTTTTCCGAATGTCGAACCTTTTCCGCCGATCTATCTCGAGATTGGATCCGATCATCCAATTTCCGCTGAAACAGGAGAGGGGATCGGTGCTGAATTTTCTGCCCTGCTTCGGGGTGAAACCGCTCCACTGAAACATCTGAAAGGACCAATCGTCGAAAGATTGCAAACCGATGAACCGTTTCGCGCCTCGCTTGCCACTTCCCACACGGTCGATCGATCTCTCCAACGTCTCTGGGTTCAAGTGAATCCCGAAGGTCATCTTTTACAATTGGCTGCTTTTGAAAATGGTCAGCCGACCCGTTTGTTGTTGGCCGATGATGCTCCACTCGCTCATCTTCCAACAGGCAGTGCCTCTCCGGCTTATTATGATTTTGCTTTCACAAGAGAAGGGGATCAGTTTATTCCCGCTCTTCATTATTATTCGCATGGACAAGCTCCTGTTGAACTTTCTCTTTCTGCACAAACGTCCAAAAAACAGAGAGGGCAGCTTTTTCAAATTCCACACGACGATGCGGAGGGAAATCGTTTTACCTTGGAACTGATTCCGGCGGTTGGTCAAACTCTTCTCCAAGTCCGTGACAAACGGGGAAACCTCTTTTTTTCGCTTGTTCCCCACGAAGCCAATGTTCATCCTGAAATTACCTATGCCCAGCTGATTGACAGACCTCCCCACGATTTACCGGAATATGTTCGGGAGAGGGTATTGGCCCGAAATAATCCCCTCTTGTCCGGGATTGCAGAGCTTCCGTCGAATGCACCGGCGAGAGCCCGTTTTATCGAAGAGATGGGAAGTCTGCCCCGTTCGCTGATTTCAAGACTGTTGGAAATGGTTCAGGAGACGAGAACTGAAAGTGAAAGAACTCTTTTGGATGAAGTTATTGTTAGAAGAAAATTGCGCGAAAAAAGACAGGGAGAAGAACATCAGGCTTCAAGAGAAGTGGTTGGATATCAACGGATCGATCCCCGGACCTCTCTTACTTTTTTTGCCGAGGAAAATGGTCATCCCCAAGAACCGAAAAAAGGTCGGCTGATGCTTCACCGATGGTCTTTGGAGGGAAGTTGCGAAAAGGATCTGCTTGAAGCGGCTGAAATCGTTCGCCGGAATTCCCGCGTTGGCCATGAACAAAATGTGATTGAGTTGGTGGTGAAGCGTCCCTACGATTCAAAGACCGGCGGATTGCTTTCCGATGAAGCGACCTCCGATTTTTTGGCAACCGCGGCCAACGCTGTGTTTACCAATGATCTTGTCGCTGCAACTTATCTGAAGAGGGTCACTTTTACCGTGATTGATCCCGCCTCAAAAGAGCGATTGGGAAATCCCCCCACTTATTTTACTTATCGAAGAACCGAAGATCTTCAGAGATTTGTCACTTCACTCGCTGGAACACCAAAATTAAGTGAGTATCAGCCTCAGCTTTTGGGTCAGGTGAGGGGAGGAGTTTTGTCAGAAGACCGTCTTTGTCGTGGATATCATCCGCTGGTTGGACATCATTATTTACGGCTCGGAAACCTTGCATTATTTCCGAAGAGAGAACGGGATTCGCTTCATTCGGATGTTTCTTCCCATGTTTTTTACGTCGAGCATCCTCAAAAGAAAGATCGACGAATGTTTGGAAGATCGATCGTTTCTGAAGCCCGCGTCATTCGAACAGCCGATGGAACGCTTCAGGAGATTCCAGAAATCAGAACCCGATTTGAGGCGCTTCTCGATGTGATGAAAAAATCTCTTCAAAGCAGACCGAAAGAACAACAGCCGGGCTGGAATCAGGCGCATGTCGAGATTCTTCCTCCGCTTCCGATCTCTGCGGAAGAGTTTACAAACTACTCCGAACGGCTCGCCAAGCAAACGGAGAAAGATGGCCGATTGAAGGGGCTTCGCCTGCAAAAAACAACGGTGAGAGGTTTGATTCAGGATCCGCAAACAGGAGAATGTCAGCCGATCATCACCGAGATTGCAAATCCCACGGGATATCAGTTTGTTCATAATTTGAAGTATGTGGTTCAGGGAAACGTGATTTTGGAAGAGGGGGAAAGGGCGGTTAAAAGAGAAGTTCATCTCGATCCGTTCAATTATTCTCTTTGGAAGAAAGATCCTTTGGTAATTTTTTCGGCGGGATCTTATCAGCTGGCCGATCAGCCGATTTTGCCGAGGGATGAAGTCGGTCTTCGGGAAGAAAGAGAGGTGGCAAAAGCCGGTATTTTTGCTGCCAGAATTCCATCGGTCGCCAGGCTTTCTGCGAGAAAGTTTCGGGAATCTTTGGGAATACAAAGTCCGCAAGATCTTTTGGATCGATCTCAATCAGTTCCAGAGGGGATATTTATCGATCATGAAGTGGAATATGATTTTGATCCTGCTTCCATCCGGAAAAATCCCAAGACAGGACAGATCGATTATTTCTCGGGTGAGCTGGTTCCTGCTGTTGAGAAAGACGGAACATCGAGATTGCCAGGAAAAAATAAAGCAGGAGTCGTGGTGGCTGTCAGCTATCGAGATCTCGGATTAGAGCGACCTTTTCCCGTGGTTATGATGATTGGTGATCTTACCCGAAATGGCGGAGCACTGGATCCTGAAACATCGGCGCGCAAGAACGGCGCCTTGGCTTTAGCGCGAAAATTGAGTCGTCAATATGGATTTGAAGTTCCGGTGGAATCGGTTTCCGCTTCTCCTGGCGCCGATGTAAACGCGGAAACCGGAGTTGAGCATCTGGATGGAATTGCCTCTCACCTTGGAGTGACGAATCGTTATATTGCCGAAGAGCAGGGGCCGATTCATGAAATTGTTTATCGTTATGTGGTTGGCGGAGCAGCCTATGATACGGCTCGGCGAACGATGCTTCTGGATACGGCAGGATTGAATGTTTTTGTACGAGATACCGGAACCGCAATTCTGACCGGCCCTGGGGCGCAGATTATTGCCTATAAGCCTACTTTGAAAAGTTGGGATATCGATGGAGAAGTGAAGCGGTCTTATCCCGAAGGAACAAGATCGATGGGGGGATACCGCGAGATCTACGGACGAAATGGCGAAGGGATGATCGGTACCCAAGATTTGAGTGAGGCGTTCGATCTGTTGAATCGGGCTTATTATTATACGGCACTTCGAAGGCCTGAAACGCTTATTCCGCTTCGTCGTTCTGCTCCGATTTCTCCAATCGATCCTTTGACTTTTGTTTCCGGCCCCTCTTTTCAAGCTCAGCTACTGGGACTTGCCGAGGGAAAAAGACTGAGACCTGCGGAGGTTATTGCGCTTTTTCAACAATCCTCTGATGCGGCTGCCTTGAATCTTCGTCTTGCTTCGGGTGCCACTTTAAAAGAAACTTTAGAACAGATTTCTCGTGGTCAAGAGGTGAATCCTCAAGAGATCATCGATTTGCTTCGAAAAGAACATCCGAAATCTCTTGCTCTTAGCCGAACGGTGAAAGACGAATTGATTGCGATGATTGGAAACCGACCTCCCTGGAATATGCAGGCGGTGATGGATGCGTTTCGAGATCCAGGTTCTCCTCCTGAAATTCGATTGTGGGGAGAAATTGAAGATCTTTTGGGAAAAGTTCCACCTGAACATCTACCGACCGTTCGAGGAGATAAAAATCGGATTGGCGGAATTTTAAGAAAACCTCCCAATATTCAGGTACGAATTCAGCAATATCAAGGCCGTTCGACTCTCTGGATCGCTCTCAGTGGTGCGTTGACTCCCCTCGATTCTGAAATTTATACCAAGGCGGTTCGAAAGGCCGATCTGCTTGGTTTGCCGGTCATTAATTTGAATGCAGGAAATCCATTTTATATGGCCGATCCCCAAGCGATGATTGAAAAACAGTTAACCTGGGGTGCTTCTCTGCAAGATGCAGTGAGCCGGCTTCGCTACCCCTACCTTTGTGTCGATCTTTCTTCGTTGATTGGCGGATACATGGTTTCAGTCAGTAAGCAGCTCAGGCGGCCGGAAGAACAAGGCCAACATCGAATTATTGCGATTCGCCACGAAAATCTGATTACAGCGGTTCGTGTGGTTGGAGCGAATATCTATACCAATATTGTTGCTCGGGGAGAAATTGCGAGAAGAGCCGAGAAAGATCCTAGAGTTCAGGAAGCCAAAAAAATATCTGATGAAAAATACCAGGAAGCTTTGCATCAAGTGATTGGCGAAATTGAAGTGCGAGAGGGAGAGAAATACAATGCGGCCCACACAACCCAGCGTGCCTTGGAGGTTGGAGCGATTGATGATTTGGTCGATCTGAAAGATTTGTATTCTTCCATGGTTCGGCATTTTAATGAGGCAGTGGCCGCGCATCAAACTTACTCTCCGACTCGCCAAGGATTAGAGCTTTCGCGGCATGCAGAAAGATCGGCTGAGTTACCTCCAGAAGAAACTGCCAGACGGCTCTTGCAAGGATTTATAAACTCTGGAAGCGTTGATCCCCATGAACATGCTCGTCAGATAGCGGAGCGGCTTCTTGAACTTGCACGAGGGGGAAAAGGGTGAACCGTCGAAAGAAATGAAAAATAATTCTATAAACTTCTTGAGAAAATATTTTTGTCATGAGTAAGTTTTCTTTGTGAACTCTTCTCATGACAAAATATTGATTCATCAACTCCAAGTCTCTTGCATTCTTGGTGTTACCGAAGAAGAGAGAAAATCTCCTCAAACTATTTTGATCGATTTAAAACTTTATACGAATTTTTCCAAAGCGGCCCAAACCGATCAAATTGAAGATGCGATTGACTATGATCAGGTTTGCAAAGCAGTGACGAGGTTTGTCGCGCAATCCAGTTTTCATCTGCTCGAGGCGTTGGCTGAGGAGATTGCGAATCTTATTTTCAAGGAATTTTTGATTGAAGAGTTGAAGCTGAAAATTTTCAAGCCGAAGATTATTCCGAATGCAGGGGAGGTGGGAGTTGAAATTCATCGGAAGAGACCTATCCCAGCCCCTCCTTTATCAAGCGGGGAGAAAGAATAAAAATGCCTCCATTTGAAAGACATCTTTTTATCTGTACTAATCAACGAGATCCCGCCGATCCCCGTGGATGTTGTGCTTCCAAAGGTTCGGAGGCGATCCGCGATTATTTCAAGGATGAATTGAAAAAACTGGGGCTCTCGAGCAAAATCCGGGCAAATGCCGCGGGGTGTCTGGATTTTTGTGCGAAAGGTCCCACGGTGGTTATTTATCCTGACGCGGTGTGGTATAAAGTTGCAACTATTGAAGATGCCAAAGAAATTATTGATTCACATCTCATTCATGGCCAAAAAGTTGAACGCTTGATGCTCTTCAAGTGAGTCTGATTGAAAAACCGCCCTTGTTGCTCT
Source organism: uncultured Pseudomonadota bacterium (assembly GCA_964609335.1). Lineage (GTDB taxonomy): Bacteria > UBA10199 > UBA10199 > JADFYH01 > JADFYH01 > CAZSRQ01. The sequence continues at coordinate 14,980 of CAZSRQ010000001.1, read as the reverse complement.
TCCCCTTTTGTGATACAAAGTAGATCGTTTATCCTTTCATATTATAAAAAACATTCTAAGGAGGATTCATGAAAAAGCATTTAAAGAAGATTGGCTTTTTAGCGGTTTTATTTTTAGTGGCTGCTTTTGTTTTAGGTTCAAACACACAAGCAGCAACGAAAAAAAAGGGAGCTGCCAAGAAGGAAGCTTCTGGAGTTGTCACCGCACGTGAGAAAAAACTTCTTGCCTGGAAAAATGATTGGCCAGATTCTTACGCAATTCATAATCCTGACTTTTTTGTTCGCGGAGCTTTAGTTGATTATAAACAGATTCCGAACAGCAAAGAGTGGGAAGTGACCTTGCTTCCGCTAGAAGTGGTAGAAAATCCAAATCATTATATCACCATGGATCATTTCAAAAACGGTCTCACCTTCAAGACAGAATTGAATCCGAATGAAATCAAGCAGGCAAAAAAAGGGGGAGTGGTTGAGTATAATCACTACTCAAAAGAGATTCCTGGTGAAGCACAAGGGCATGCGAGACTCGTCTCGACCGAAATTCATTCCGAATTCAAACCGTACGATGCCCCTCCCGTTGCTTATTTGACGAAGCCTGGAATGGAGCCGGAACAGATTAATAATGCGATTAAAGGAGCCCTTCTTTATAGTGGAAATATTAATAAAGACGATAAGCTAAAAAACAGTTTGGCATCTCATACCAAAAATCCTGCAACTGCAGAAAATGCGAAAAGTCTTTCGAGCAAGTTGTTCGGAAACTGATCTGTTTTATTTTTGAATTTAAAAAGGCGAATCAATTTTTGATTCGCCTTTTTTGTTTTACAATTGGTAAAGGGTTAACTTGAGTATTTTAGAATAAGAATGAAAGTCAAGATCGTGGGTAAAAATCGGAAGTTGATAGGTGCGAGCTATAGCGCAAATCATGAAATCGACATGGGAGCCTTGAATTCCCTTTTTACGGCATTGATTATACATTTCGGCGGCTAATTCGTAATGTTCCTTCTCTAGGGGGATATCGCTAAATGAGTGTAGTTTTTGTTTCAGTTTTCTAAAAAAAAGATCATCTGAAATCCCTGAGAGAAGTTCTTGTCGAACAGGCCCAATAATACTTGCTCGATTTTCTCGGATCAAATTTTCGAGTTCTTCAATCTCTCTTTTTTTAATATTATGAGACTTGTGTCTAAGTGCCAACGACCAGATGCTGGTATCGACCAAAACGTTCATTTTCTATTTCTTCCTTTTTTATAATGATAATTTTTATCGTAGGGAATAGTTCCGAACAACTCGATGATTTCTGATTGTTTTCTTTTTTGGATATATTCGATGAGAGCCGCTGTCACTGCTTCTTTCTTCGTTTTTTTCTTTCCCATTTTTTGCGCCTCGAGAATTAAACGATCATCAATTGCAAGATTGGTTGCCATTTTTATCACTCCTTTTCATAAAAGAATATTACACATATCTATGTGTAGTCAAGAGTGTAAAGTGTGCTTACTCCTTTCTTTTTTGGATTCCTCTAAAAACAAAATAGTTGGTTGCCAATATCAGCGAAAACATCGTGGTAAATCCGATGACTTGTGGATGATATTCTGAGTCGGTCAACTTCTGGAAAAGTTCCTGAAAAAGAAGCGTAGGCTTTGTCAGCAAATCCCAACTGTTCCATCTCAAGAATCGGCCGAGATAAATTCCCAAGCCTGAAAGTGCAAAGATCGAGACGGTAAAAGTTCCGCTGATGATTTTTCCGACTTTTTTATCGAGCAGATCCTGAATCGAATTGAGAGAGGCGAATGCAAGGAGACATCCGCTCCAGGAAAAAGCGAGAAGCAATCCAATATCGTACCAAAGTGGAACAGGTGCTCGCTCACGCAAATGCCAGAAGTCGGTCAAAATATAGGGGGCATTCGGAAAGAAAAAAAGCCAGATGAAAAAAAGCGGAGAAAGATAGCGCCATTGGATTGAAAAATGTCTTTGAAGATAGAGAAATAAAAGGCTGCAGCCATAGGGAATCCAGGCGAGAAAAAGATTCCAGAATAAAAAGAGATAGGAATAATGGTCGAAATAATAAATCCGAAAAAATAAAAAGAGAGTGGCGAGCAGACTGGAAAGTGCCAGAGGATAAAACAGGTGGTCGACCAGAATGTGGTGGATTTTTCTGAGCATCAGATCACTCGGGTATATTGATTGATCTCTTTTTCCCAGACTTTTACTCCGCAGAAACGTTCTCCTTCGGGGCAGATCGGCTTTACCCCGGCTTGTTTGCGAATGTAGCAGGGGGCCAAAACTTTTGAGGCAAGCGCTGGATGCAAATCTTTCACCTGGGAAATTTCATCGATGGTGGCGAAAAAGATCTCTTCCTGCGCTGTATAACAGGCGCGGGTGTGCCATTTATGATGCAGATTCAGAAGATCGCCCGATTCTTCAAAACGGATCGGGTAGGCATTGGGCAAGAGATAGAGAGCTGACTCAAACGAAACTCCATCGTTGAGCAGTTGATTGATACTTTCAAACGTCTGTTTCATCGACTGATGATAAAGCTCTTCAATTTGGGAATGCAGTTGCACCAGCTTGGGAAGAATATAATCCGGAGTCCCACTGTAATGGCTGGCGAGCAAGGGGCGTGATCCTGGAGTCATCCGATGTCTTTGATCTTGGCTGTCAGCGGTATGGGAGATTTTTTTTCTAAAAGTGTAATGCGCATGCATCATGCAGCGGGAAAGTTTTGACAGAGTGTTCACATTTAAGGTTTCAGCAAGATAACGGTTTTTTGCCGGATTCATCAAATGGTCAATCGCCTCGGCATCCGACATTTCAGGTGTTGTCAGTCCGAATACTTCTCTCACAGAGTTGGCAACGGTTTGCTCGGAATTGATTTTATAATCGACCAGTTTTGAAACATGTCCTTCGAGCGATTGATCAAATTCTTTCATGAAGTTTTCTGTTTTCTGTCTTCTGTCTCTTGTCTCCTGCTTTTTAAATATCTCCCACTCCGGAGTTGTTTCTAACGGATAAGGATCATCCAACTCCTTCTGAAAATCGGGATCGACGGTCAAAACTGCTTGAATCATCTTTTCAACCATCAGCCGTTGCTCGACAGAAGTATCAAAAAGATTCACCAGCTTCCAATATCGGAGGAGCGTGACCGCGCTGATCGTATGATAAAGATAGGCATGGGTTGCAACGGGCAAAACGTAGCGGGCAATCTCATACGCTTTTTTCGCAATCGTATTTTGATATTTTGTTGCCCATTTTCGTCGAACTGGAAAAATTGAATAATATTCTTCCTCGACTTTTGGGATGAGTAATTGAATCAGCTCTTCATAATTTTTTGTCTGTTGATGGAGGCAATTTTCATAAATTGAAAGTTGATTTTCTTGTAGTAACGGAATGGTCCAATTCCCCGATTTCACTTTGACATATCTTTGGCTCACCTGCTCTGAGTTGTAGAAGGGATGGCTATGTAAAAAACTCCAAAGAGCTTGCCTGGAAACTTTCTCAATCGAAAAAACAAAATGGGCATGCTGGCGTGTGGTCAAATGACCGGCATCGCGGGTCGAGATTGCAATTTTATCCCTCAGGAGAATTGCTTTTTCATCTTTGCTCACCTCATCAACCTTGATGATTCCCTTCGAAGAGTAGCAGGTTCTAGCAGTGGCAACCGCCAAATCGTAAGGATGACGAATCATCGCTTCAAGGGTGACGATCGGTTCATCGGAAAGGAGCTTTTGAGGCATATTTTTTTACTTAAAGCGAAGTTGAGTGGGCTGTCAATGATACTTAATGGGGGAGTGACCAGAACTGTTTTTAAAAGTGCCCCAATACGATTGCATGGATACACAACGCTCAAGAATGATTTTTTTTCACGGGATCTTCCAATGCCTCATCCAATATTTGCGATAGATTGTGGTCGCCTGTTTTGAGGGATTGAATCGGCTGTCTTTTTTCTGCATGGATAAATTTGGGAGCGTTTTTTGGTTCTGGCGAATCGCCGTAAAGTTCTTTCAACCAATTTCGAGGAGATTTGACATCGGCCTCTTTGGCGATCGGACGGGATGGTTTTATGAAAGGGAGAACTTTCAGATTCATCACATTTTTTAGCCAGCTGCCAATGCTCATTCGGCGAATTATAGAGGAGATCCCAAAAGATAGATAGTTTTTAAATTTGACAATCCGGACGCTCGTTTAGTAGCAACATTTTCCTCCGGCCTTTATCGCCGGATCATCTAAAAAAAAGAATTCGAGGCTCTCATGTCTTTCAAAAAAGTCGATCATATCGCGATTGCTGTTTCTGATCTCAACGAGGCAATTTCACTTTTTAAAAATCTTTTAAAGAAAGATCCGGATCATATTGAAGAGGTGGAAGACCAAAAAGTCAAAGCTGCTTTTTTTGCGATCGGTACTCATGAAAGCGATCCAACGAATCTTGAGCTTTTATTTCCCACTGCTCCCGATAGCCCCATCTCAAAATTTTTAGCAAATCTTCAGGGGAGGAGCGGACTTCATCATATCTGTTTAGAGGTGAGCGATTTGGAGCACCATTTAGCTGATTTAAAGAGCAAGGGGATAAGATTGATCGACGAGAAACCTAGAATTGGAGCGCATGGGAAGAAGATTGCGTTTATTCATCCCAAATCAACCAATGGAATTTTAATTGAATTATCTGAAAAACAGTAAGGAGAAAATTATGTCCAAAAATATCCACCCAAAAGAAGCGTTATTTGAAGGGGAAAAACCTTTCCCAATCATCCCAGCCTGTGAGCATTTTGCTGGCTCTGAAAAGCTGATCACAAAAGCGTTAGAGCTCCAAAACAAAAAAGGGGGAGTTTTTGATATTACCATGGATTGTGAAGATGGTGCCCAAGAAGGTCGAGAAAAAGAACATGCCGAAATGATTATCTCGATGCAGAAATCGGCTCTCAATCAGCACAAGATGAGTGGAGTTCGAATTCATGATTATACCAACAAGCATTGGCGGCAAGATGTCGATCAGCTTGTTCCAGCGATCGGTGACATCGTGGCTTACATCACCATTCCAAAACCGACTGCCGCTTCCCAAGTCGAAGAGATGATTGGTTATATCCAACAGGTAGCGAAAAAAGCGAATATCAAACGGGAAATTCCGATTCATGTTCTTGTTGAAACGCATGGCGCACTTCGCGATGCCGATAAAATTGCGTCACTCCCCTGGATGCAGGTTCTTGATTTTGGCTTGATGGATTTCGTTTCCGGTCATCATGGGGCGATTCCTGAAAACGCGATGAAATCCCCCGGACAGTTCGAGCACAAATTGGTCGCTCGTGCGAAGTCAAACGTGGTTGCGGCTGCACTGGCGAATGGGATTGTTCCGGCTCATAATGTGACTTTAGATCTGAAAGATCAGTATAAAACCTACCAAGATGCCTATCGTGCGAGAAATGAATTTGGGTTCCTCCGAATGTGGTCGATTTATCCAACCCAAATTGAATCGATTGTTGCCGCGATGACGCCTGATTATTCGCTCGTTAAAAAAGGATCCGATATTCTTCTTGAAGCTTATCGCAGCGATTGGGGTCCGATCCAGTTCGCAGGAGATCTGCATGACCGAGCGACTTACCGTTATTATTGGGAATTGATTCAGCGAGTGAGAATCTCAGGGCAAAAATTGCCGGAAGAAGCTGAAAAGACATTTTTTTCCTAAGCAGGATTCGATCTAAAAAATGTCATTTTGTCAGTCATTTATTAAATCGACCTCTTGTATCGCCTGATGTCAGGCTCCGCCTTGAAATGCGGTAGAAATCATGATTAGCAGGCCAACTACTTAACAATTATTTTTTCCAAATTAGTAATGACCCTTCTTATGCCCTTTTCCATGATGATGTCCATGAGGGTGTTTTTTGCCGTGCTTGTGTTCATGTTTGTGGCGGTAATATGGAACATAAACCTCGTTGTACCATCCTTCTCGAACAAAATAGACCGGCTGACTGCAGGCATTGTAACGATGGCAATGTTTCGACCATTTTTTGGCATGCCCGGGAGGGACATGAAGATAAAGCGGTTGAGGGACGACGACTTGGGTCGGGATCGGTTGGATAATCACCGGCTCTGGATAGATGATTTGCGGCTGGGGAGAGTTACCGATCTCGATTCGACCGTAAAAACCAGGCTGTCCAATATTTACGGAAACTACCGCTTGAGCGGTTCCAGAAAGTAAGCTGCCGACCATCAAACAGATGAGAAGGAAAGATTTCATGGTTTAGTCCTTTCTATTAGGATAGAGATTTCAATTAAATGGAATTTCTCAGATAGCATTGGTCTTTTAAATAGGGAAGCTCGATCTTCGGTCTATAAGGTTTATCCCCTTTGGGGACGAGCCGGTCAAAAACCGCGTGGCTTGCCATGGAATCTTTTAGTCCAGGGCTTGCCCTGGGGTTCATACCTTATGATTGCAAATTCCGCTTGTCACCCCAGTTGAAAATTCATTATACGCATTCAGCGGTCTAATTTCTTAATCTATTCAATTGGAGATTTTATGTCCTTTAATAAAGATCAACTTTTAAACCTCATCCAAAAGGGAAAACAGGTTTGTCACTGGTTTCTCGATTATTTGACTCAAGAATCAGTGGCCGATGGAAAACTTTCTGTTGCCAAACTCGATCGTCATCAAGTTCTCGCTTACGATCTCTGCTGGATGGAGAGTGAACTTTATGCGGCCGAGCAGATCGTTGAATACGCGGATCGAATCGGTGGAGAGCTTGAGAAAAAATTGGCCGAATTTTTCACGGCCGATATTCTCGATGATCTGAATAAAAAAACCGTTTCCCACATGTTTCGAATTGGCCTCACAATGGATCAACTCCATCAAACGATCTGGAGCGATGAGGTTGGAAAGTTCGTGACTGAAAAACTCGACCCAAAATTCTATGAACCGATTGCCGGACTGATTCAACAATCGCAGAGTGGCGGAAATTACGGTTTGACCGAAGATCAATCGATTATTCGTGAAACTTTCAAAAAATATGCAGAAGAAAATGTGATGCCGGTCGCTGAAAAAGTGCATCGACAAGATTTATTGATTCCCCAAAATATTATGGATGGATTGAAAGAGATGGGTTGTTTCGGACTTTCGATCCCACAAAAATTTGGTGGATTTCAAGACGATTCCAAACCGGATAATATGGGGATGATCCTGGTCACTGAAGAGCTTTCCCGCGGATCGCTTGGAATTGCCGGTAGTCTCATTACCCGTCCCGAGATCCTCTCCAAAGCGATTCTCAAAGGGGGAACCGAAGAGCAAAAGCAGCGATGGCTTCCGCAAATCGCAATGGGAGAAAAGATGTGCGCAGTGGCAGTCACCGAACCTGATTACGGTTCCGATGTCGCCGGAATGAAAGTGACGGCGACCCGAAAAGGGGAGGGATGGGTGATTAACGGTTGCAAGACCTGGTGCACCTTTGCCGGCTATGCGCATCTCCTGTTGATTCTCGCCAGAACCGATGCCGATTTGACGAAAGGGCATAAAGGACTTTCGATTCTCGTCGCCGAGAAACCTTCGTTTGACGGGCATTCCTTCAGCTACGATCAGCCGGAAGGGGGACATATCGAAGGGCGTGCGATCGGAACGATCGGTTACCGAGGCATGCACAGCTATGAAGTTCATTTCGAAAACTATTTTGTGCCTGGGGAAAACCTCGTCGGGGGTGAAACGGGGCTCGGAAAAGGTTTTTATCTCCAGATGGAAGGATTCGCCGGTGGACGTCTCCAAACCGCAGCGAGAGCGCTTGGGGTGATGCAGGCCGCGTTTGAAAAAGGGTTGCAATATTCGCTCGAACGGAATGTTTTTGGTCAACCGATCTTTAATTATCAGATGACGAAATATAAATTGGTCCGGATGGCCGCGATTATCCAGGCTTCCCGCCAGCTCACTTATCACTCCGCCCGTTTGATGGATGAACATCAAGGGATGATGGAAGCGTCTCTCGTGAAGTTTTATGCGAGTAAGGTGAGCGAATGGGTGACCCGTGAGGCGATGCAGTTACATGGCGGGATGGGATATGCCGAAGAATATGCCGTCAGTCGATATTTTGTCGATGCCCGCGTCTTTAGTATTTTTGAAGGGGCTGAAGATGTGTTGGCGCTTCGGGTGATTGCGCGATCGTTGATTGAGGAGAGGATGAAGAAATAAATCTTGTTTCTATTTTCTATAACTCCTCCCTTTGTAAAAGGGAGGTTGGAAGGGATTTATTGCAAGGTTTTTATATTTAGCTTTTCTCAACTCTAAGCACTAAATCCCCCTTAATCCCCCTTTTTCAAAGGGGGAGAATTTTATAAATTAAAAATCTAAAGGAAATAAACCATGACCCTAAAAATCCCCTATCCCAAATTCGAAGAGTTGGCTCCGAAACAGCCAGCCGATTTAAGCAAAATCAAATCCCCTCAATACGGCCGAGTTCTCGAAGATCTCGACGAGGGGGAAATTTTTGTCCATCCCCGTGGAATTACGATTTATCCAGCATTTGCGGTCGAGTTTGCAACCAGTTTCATGGAATGCAATCCGCTCTATACCAATGCCGAATATGCCAAAGTGCACGGATTCAAAGATCTCGTTGTTTCTCCTCTCATGGTGATGAACATTGTTCTTTCTCTCGGAGTTCAAAACGACTCCGAAAAAGCGGTGGCAAATCTTGGTTATTATAATGTCTGCTTTGTAAAACCGGTTTATCCAGGCGATACGCTGCGGGCGATGACGAAGGTTTTGAAGCGGGAAATGAAAGAAGGAAAGCCGGGGATTGCGACGATCCGCACGTTGGGGCTCAATCAGAAAAATGAGTTGGTGCTGCAATACGATCGAAAGATCATGGTCGCTCCGATCGGCAAAAAAACCGAGGCAAGCACGATCCGCGGGGAAAAATTTCCGGATCAGTCGGAACTTACGATGGAGATTCCAACCATTTCCGGATCTTATCCAAAAGATTTAACCGGAGTTCGAACCTATTTTGAAAATTTTGAAGTGGGAGATCTGATTGTTCATGCAAACGGGAGAACGATTACAGATGAGCATTTCCCATGGACTTATCGGGTGATGAATACCCATCCTCTGCATTATGATCGTCTTTACTCTACCGCCAGAACGGGTGCGATGAGCGGTGAGCCGATTGTTTATGGTGGACTGGTTTTTGCCTGGCTCGCTGGCCTTGCGAGTCGTGATACAACCGAAAATGCGATTGCCGATTTGGGTTATACCGAAGGTTATCATACCCAGCCAGCAGTGAGCGGAGATACGGTTTATGCGATTTCGAGAGTTCTTTCAAAATCGGAAGGGCCGAAAGAAATGAATGCCGGTGTGATCAACTTCCAATTGATCGGGATCAAGAATATCCGTCCCCAGGCGGCGATTGAGAAATATGGAGCCGATCTGTTCATCAAGGAAAATGACAAGAAAAAACTGGGAAAAGAGAAGATTCCCGAAAAGATTTTTGAGATTGAACGGCGGGCATTGATTAAAACGGGATCTTGATTGAATGTTTACTTTTCATGGGTCGCGGCTGACTTGCAACAAATTCCGGAAAAGTTTGGTGTTTCAATGGTGCCGATCGACTGCTGGCCCGAGATACAGGAGGCGGGTTGCTGCGGACCGGATAAAACGACATTTCCCCCCTGGCCTTCGCATTCGGTGATGCTGAATAGCCCCTGATTTCCCAGACCACCACAACAAAATGTTCCGATTAAAGATAAAATAAACAGACAGAGTCCTGTGATGTTTTTCATAAGGTTCTTTTGGGTGAATGTGGCCACGTCAGTATGTATATTTTTTTCAAGGATTTAAGAAGAAAAAAATGATTGGATCCCTTGCGTCAATCCAAATGATGGTTCGACGGAGTTTATCCTGAGCTCAGTCGAAGGGCTCACCCTGTCCCCCTTTTACCCAATGGGGACACCCTGAGCCTACTCGCCTCGCTGAAGCTTCCGCGAAGCGGGTCGAAGAGTCACTTTCAGTTTATCTATTTCAATCCCTCTCCGTAAAAGTGTTGGATGAGGAGTGAGATCAATGGGAGAAATCATTGGCCTTTTACTCCATCTCTTGACCTTGGCTTTGAAATTTTCTAGGTTCCACCCCCTATGCAAACCAAACGTGATGAACCATGGCTGATGCGAACCTACTCGGGGCATTCGACCGCCAAAGCCTCCAATGAGCTTTACCGAAACAATTTGGCAAAAGGGCAGACCGGATTATCAGTCGCCTTCGATCTTCCGACCCAAACCGGCTACGATTCAGACCATCCGCTCGCGAGAGCCGAGGTGGGCAAAGTCGGGGTTCCGATCTGTCATATCGAAGACATGGCGATGCTGTTTGACCAGATTCCACTGGGTCAAATGAATACCTCGATGACGATCAACGCCACTGCGGCTTGGCTGTTGGCACTTTATATTGCAGTGGCGGAGCAACAAGGGGTTGATCCCAAATCGCTTCAGGGAACGACGCAAAACGACATCCTCAAAGAGTATCTTTCCCGCGGAACCTATGTTTTCCCCCCTGAGCCGTCGATTCGCCTCACGACCGACATGATTAATTATACGGTTCGGGAATTGCCGAAATGGAATCCGGTGAACGTTTGCCCTTATCATCTTCAGGAAGCGGGGGCGACACCCGTCCAAGAATTGGCTTATGGTTTAGCTAATGCGATCTCTTTTCTCGATGCAGTCCAGAAATCCGGCGAGATTAAAGGGGAAGAATTTGAAAAAGCGGTTGGAAGAATCTCGTTTTTCATGGATTCGAGCATTCGCTTTGTTGAAGAGATCTGCAAGATGCGGGCATTTGTAAAGCTTTGGGATAAAGTCACGAAAGAGAGATACGGCGTAAAAAATGAGAAATTCCGCCGTTTTCGTTATGGTGTGCAAGTCAATTCCCTTGGTCTGACTGAACGTCAGCCGGAAAACAATGTTCAAAGAATCATTTTTGAACTTCTTGGAGTCACGCTTTCGAGAAATGCGCGCGCCCGTGCCGTTCAGCTCCCATGCTGGAATGAGGCACTCGGTCTTCCTCGTCCTTGGGATCAACAATGGTCGCTTCGAATTCAGCAGGTGTTAAGTTTTGAAACCGATCTTTTGGAGTATGGAGATATTTTTGAAGGTTCGAAAGTGATCGAGGCAAAAACAGCCGAGTTAATGGAGGCGGCTGAATCAGAACTAGCCAAGGTTTTAGAGTTGGGCGGATCAGTGAATGCCCTCTCCTACATGAAGCAGCAGCTGGTATCTTCCAACGCCAATCGAATTCGATCGATCGAAGAAAAATTGATCCAAGTCGTTGGAGTCAACTGTTTTACCGAAACGACCGCCTCTCCGCTCACCGCCGAAGGAGATGGAGGAATTCTAAAACTCGACGAAAAATTGGTCGACTATCAAATCCAATCGCTTCAGGCCTTCCGTAAAAAAAGAAATCCACTCCAAATTGAATCGGCCATCAAATCCTTAAAAGAAGCGGCTCTCAACGGATCGAATCTGATGCCGGTTTCCATCCAGGCGGCAAAAGCGGGAGTGACGACCGGGGAGTGGTCGAATACTTTGCGTGAGGTGTTTGGGGAATTTCGTGCTCCCACGGGGGTTAGCGGAGTTCACCTTCAGGGGGACAACGAAGGAATTGAAAGAGCGCGTCAAAAAGTAAAAGAATTTGAAAATGAAACCAAAGAAAAGCTGAGAATTTTGGTCGGAAAGCCTGGGCTCGATGGCCATAGCAATGGCGCAGAGCAGATCGCTGTCCGGGCACGAGATGTCGGAATGGAAGTGATTTATCAAGGAATTCGTTTAACCCCTGAGCAGATTGCCGAATCGGCGTTGCAAGAGGCGGTTAATATCGTCGGGCTCTCTATCCTCTCCGGATCTCATTTGTCGCTCATCCCCGAAATTTTGAAATTGATGAAAGAAAAAGGTTTGGCTCATATTCCGGTGGTGGTCGGCGGAATCATCCCAAAAGCAGATGAGGATTTTCTCATTCAACAAGGGGTTGCGCAGGTTTATACGCCGAAAGATTTTGAGTTGAATCAGATTATGGAGAAGATTGCGGAAGTGGCGTTGATTCATATCTCCAGATGATAACCTCCCAATTTCCCTACACTATTTTTATACCCCCCCCAGTGTGGGATTACGCTCCCCGGCTTATTTTTTAAAGAGCAACTTTTTGAGGCCAAGTGCCGATAACAATACGAAGTATTATCTCAGACCAAGTTAAAGGAGCAAAAAATGGCAGTAAGTCGTGCAGAGCAAGACGACATTCATCAATCGATTCCGGTCGAAGAGAAATATATACGGCAAGCTATGATACCACGCCAGCCGGTCAGGGATACCTCCATCCAAAAACCCGATCCCGATGCACCTGCAAAACTTGGTCTTCTTACGCAATCAAAATACCGCCCTAAATCTTCTACTTTTAATAAAAAGCCATCTTTCGATCCAGAACGACCAGCCTCAGGATGTCCTCGAGCGCATACCCGAGGAACGGCACGTGGTGGTGCAGTCAAACTGGGAAACCCAAGTCCTGCAGCACCACCCCAAGCGGGTTCTGTTGCGGCTCCTCTAAGTATCGAGGAGCAAACTGCAGCCAGTCAAGCTGGGTCAGGGCCTCAAACTCAAGTAGCAACTGCAGAAAAATCAAAGGACACTTATTCTCTTGGACAAAAAGCCGGGGCGGCTGCCGTAGTAGGCGCAATTGTTGTAGGTGGAATTTCTACCTTATCGGATGCAGTCGGTACGTTTCATGAGAATGCACCTGCAACTATCGATCGAACCGTCATCAATCTTGATCGAGTAAAGGTAAATGGGCAAATAGTTCCCCAAAACCCTACTAAAGTAGTGACAAGAGCCTTATCCCTCAAAGAGAGGGTTGGAGTAATAGGCGAAGTGGGACGCGGCATTTACCTGCAATCCCGCGCGATGGTGGCAAGTGCCGCAAACGTAGTGCAAAGCACGGGACAGATTGTTGCTAATACGTGGAGAAATAACCCCAATAAACTCGTCGCCGCTGCCGCTGTGGTTGTGGCAGTGGGGGCCGTGGCAACGGTGGGGACGGCAAGGGCGATTGATTATTACTACTCAAAAGATACTGATCCACAGAAAGCTGCCGTACGCAAGTACGTGGCAGACCAGGTGTTGAGCGGTAAAGCGGGAGAAATGTCATGGCTAGAAAGGAAATGGCGGAGCGCAGACCGCTTTTTGACGCCTGGCAATATTGAAGCGCTTATTTATTCTGACATCGCCGGAAAGGCTCAAAAAGGTGATGCAAAAAGCCAAATCCTTCTGGCTGAAGCCCATCAAACAATAGCACGGCAACAAAGAAGCGGATGGATCCGTCCCGATAATCGATCCACAGCTGAAGTCATGGTGGCAGGTGTTAGGGATGTTTTTGGCAGCAGTTAGGCCACCCCCCGCAAGGTGCGCCATCACAATATGCGCGTGCCTGGCACCGTTTCATGTTGCCCTCTTTTTTTACCAAATCTTCAAAAAAATTAAGAAATCTTTCTGAGATAACCTCCTGATTTATCTGCTCTATTTACCCCCCCCCTCGAAGTTCATTTTTCAAAACAACTTTTTTGCAATTTTTGCCGATACTTGGGGCTGTGGAGATTTATTTATGGCCTTTGATTTAAAAAAATTAGTTTCTGACTATCTGAATTTAACGGTTTTCGGAACGGCGAAAAGCGAGATTCAAATTCGGGAAGAAACCGCCCAAGGTCTTTTAAAAGAGGTTCTTCAACAATCCTCTGAAACTCAAAAAACCTTTGATCAGGTAGTTTGCCTAGAAGCAAAATCTGTTTTCCATGGATGGAATTATTGGTTTGGAGGACGAAATTCTAAAATCGTTCGTCAGGTCATTTTCCAAAATAAAGAACCGAATTGTATCGATCCGATTTCCAATCGAAAATTAGTCGCTGATCTTTTAGATCCTGAATTCTCTAAAATTAATTTCAGAAATACATTCATCCGCAGCCCTGAACTGGAAAGTTTAAGAACTCAATACCTCACCGGAAAAGAGGAATTGGCGAGTGATCTGACTTATATTTTAGATGCGCTTCCTGATTTTCGAACCGATGGAGCGAAGCTGAAGCCGATTTTATTCTATTTTCTTCCCGCTAAACTTCTCACTTATTTAGGATTATTCGGAGGTGGAGTCGGATTTGGATATGGAGCGGCTAAAACCGAACAAGCGTTTCAAGAATTAGGGAAGATTCAAGACGAAAAAGAGAGAAAAGAGGCGAAGCGAGAATTTGCTCGTGGATCTTTTACAATGCTCTTTTCTGCGTTGAGTATGGTCTTTGCGGCTCGTGGATTAGAAACTTCTCCGAAAAATGTCGTTAAACTTCCAACGGCAGCGAAAAAACCTCCGATTCAACCGAATCGATCTTCGACTCCAGAAGATCAGCTCACTTCATTCAGGAATCCAGCGCCAAGAGAAGATATTCCTGTTTTTGCTCAAAAAGCAGAACCTGCCAACGACAATGCGAATGTTTTAGGCGCTCCAGTCTCAAGACCTTCTTTGCTTTCTTTCAATCGAATGAACGGGAAATCGACTCAAAGTAATGCTCCGATTTTGGCTTCTACTCCTTCCACACAAACACAATCAGCAACGATGAGCCTCGGAGAAGGTTCAGCGGTTCAGATCGAAAATGGAACTTTAGTTTGCATCGGAAATACGGCAAGGGCAGCGTTTACGAAACCTCAACCGGTGGAAGTGTTACCTGTGAAACCTCTTGCAACTCCGGGTCAACTTCAAGATGGTCCAATCCGATCTTCAGTAAATCCTCTAATCTTTTTGGATCGTGATGGAAATCATCTATCCCATGCTTCAATCTTGAATAGTTTATATGAAAGTGTTCTCCAGTTTGTAGCATCTATCCCCTCTGCTCTAGCGGTGAAGATGAGTGCTGATCGTACAGACAATTCAACTTCTTCTATAACTGAAAAAAGAGGTTCACAAGACGATGAAGTATTCGAGTCATTAAGATCACGCCCTACACGTTTAA